>JALHUQ010000374.1 GCA_022866645.1 Woeseiaceae bacterium
AATATTGCCGCTGCGGGATGTTGTGGTGTATCCGCACATGGTCATCCCGCTGTTCGTTGGCCGCGAGAAATCGATCGTCGCGCTCGACAGAGCAATGAATATCGGCAAGCGTATTCTGCTGGTGGCGCAAAAAACCGCTGACCTGGATGACCCACAACCCTCTGATTTATATGAAGTAGGTACGTTAGCCACGATCCTGCAGCTGTTAAAACTCCCGGACGGAACAGTGAAGGTTCTGGTCGAGGGCGGGGAACGGGCACTCATCGATCGCATCAATGTTGAAGATCATTTTTCGGCTGAAATCACCCTGCTGAATGAAGTCGATCGTCACGACGAACGCGAAATCGACGTACTGGTGCGCTCGATCATTTCCCAGTTTGAAGCCTATGTGAAGCTGAACAAGAAGGTGCCGCCGGAGGTGCTGACTTCGTTGAGTGGCATCGATGAGCCGGGACGTCTGGCCGATACGGTGGCCGCGCACATGGCGCTGAAACTGTCTGAGAAGCAACGCATCCTCGAAATCCAGGATGTGAAAAGCCGCCTTGAGCAAGTGCTCGGCATCATCGAAGGCGAGATCGACGTTCTGCAAATCGAAAAACGTATTCGCGGCCGGGTCAAGAATCAGATGGAGAAGAGCCAGCGCGAGTACTACCTGAATGAGCAGATGAAGGCGATTCAGAAAGAACTCGGTGAGATGGATGACGTGCCGAACGAGCTGGCGGATCTTGAGGCCAGAATCGAAAAGGCCGGCATGACGGTTGAGGCCAAAGAAAAAGCCGTATCGGAACTCAACAAGCTGAAGCTGATGTCACCGATGTCCGCGGAAGCCACCGTGGTACGCAATTATATAGACTGGCTACTGAAGGCACCGTGGAAGAAGCGCAGCAAGGTATTCAAGAGCCTGAAGAAGGCTGAGGCCGTCCTTGAGGCGGATCACTATGGCCTCGAGAAGGTCAAGGAACGGATACTTGAGTATCTTGCGGTGCAGCAGCGTGTAAGGCGACTGAAGGGTCCCATACTGTGTCTGGTCGGGCCTCCTGGCGTTGGTAAAACCTCATTGGGTCAGAGTATCGCCCGATCGACGAATCGCAAGTTCGTCCGCATGTCACTGGGTGGCGTTCGCGACGAGGCCGAGATTCGTGGACATCGTCGTACCTATATCGGTTCGATGCCGGGCAAGATCGTGCAGAACCTCTCCAAGATTGGTGTGCGAAATCCGCTGTTCCTGCTCGACGAAGTCGACAAGATGGCGATGGATTTCCGCGGCGATCCGTCGTCGGCGCTGCTCGAAGTGCTCGACCCGGAGCAGAATTCAACGTTTGCCGATCATTATCTGGAAGTCGATTTCGACTTGTCGGACGTGATGTTCGTCTGCACGGCGAACAGTCTGAATATTCCGCCGCCGTTGCTCGATCGCATGGAAGTCATTCGCATTCCCGGGTACACCGAGGATGAGAAGACCAATATCGCACTCAAGTACCTGGTGCCAAAGCAGCTACGCGAAAATGGCCTGAAGGCCAAAGAACTCACGATCACCGAGAGTGCCGTTCGCGACATCATCCAGCATTACACCCGTGAATCGGGTGTTCGTAACCTTGAGCGCGAGATCTCAAAGATCTGCCGCAAGGTCGTAAAGTCCTTACTCCTGAAGCCGCGCGAAAAACGTGTGCTGGTCTCGCCAAGAAGCATGGAAAAGTACCTGGGCGTGCGTCGATTCCGCTACGGCAAAGCCGAAGACCGGGACCAGGTCGGCCAGGTGACCGGTCTGGCCTGGACCGAAGTCGGCGGAGAATTGCTGACGATCGAGGCGGCCGTCGTGCCGGGCAAGGGCAAGCTCACTCACACGGGTCAACTTGGCGAAGTGATGACCGAATCCATCCAGGCGGCGATGACGGTTGTGCGCAGTCGGGCGGCAGTCTGGGGCATCGATGAGGACTTCCATCAGAAGGTTGATGTGCACATTCACGTGCCGGAAGGGGCCACTCCCAAGGACGGACCGAGTGCGGGAGTTGGCATGTGTACGGCACTGGTGTCGGCCCTGACGAAAATCTCCGTCAGGAGCGATGTGGCCATGACCGGCGAGATTACGCTGCGCGGTGAGGTGCTGCCTATCGGAGGGCTGAAAGAGAAGCTTCTGGCGGCCCACAGAGGTGGCATTGAGGTGGTGTTGATCCCCCAGGAGAACGAGAAAGACCTCGCTGAAATTCCGAAGAACATCAAAGACAAGCTGACGATAGTTCCAGTGAAATGGATCGATCAGGTCATGGAGCATGCGCTGGTCCGGATGCCGATGCCGGAGGCCGCCAGTGGGGAGCCGAAAACAGACCCGAAAACGCCGTCCGACGAGCAAAAATCCGACGACACGGTGCGCCCGCATTAAGAGGCTGAAACCCGCGCGGTTAAAGGATATTTGACGCTATATATGTCAGTTGGTATAAGCCCCGTAGTTGTTTGTGGATGCACGGAGCCATAACGACGGTTCAGCGGATTGTGCCAGGAGGGCGGCTCGCTGTAGTGATGACCATTTCTTTAATCAATCAGCAAGGGTGAATAGTATGAACAAAGGCGAACTCATAGACTCGGTTGCAGGTGCAGCAGGACTGTCACGCGCTGATGCGACCAAAGCAGTCGACGCTGTACTCGATAGTATTCAAGGCACGCTTTCCAATGGCGGTTCGGTATCGTTGGTTGGCTTCGGAACGTTCTCGGTAAAGGCACGTGCTGCACGCTCAGGACGCAACCCTCGTACCGGTGAAACCATCCAGATTAAGGCGAGTAATGTCCCCGGATTTAAGGCTGGCAAAGGCCTGAAGGATGCCGTAAACTAGCGCGCCCCACGGGGCACAGGGTACGGAAAAGCCCGTTTTTACGGGCTTTTTCATGCCTTCAGTCTTATTCCAGAATCGGGTGCTTAGCTCAGCTGGTAGAGCATCGCCCTTACAAGGCGAGGGTCGGCGGTTCGAACCCGTCAGCACCCACCATATTAGGAGCGGTAGTTCAGTTGGTTAGAATACCGGCCTGTCACGCCGGGGGTCGCGGGTTCGAGTCCCGTCCGCTCCGCCAACGATAAAATCCCGGGTTCCCTGTAGCGGGGGCCCGGGATTTTTTTTAGAATTTCAGGTCTTCAATTGTTCGACAACACAAAAGACAGATAATTATGCTGCAACATATTCGCGATAACTTAATGGGCAAGGTCGCTATTGTGGTCCTCGGTACCATTGCCTTGTCTTTCATCTTCGTTGGTGGCGGCAAGTTCACCACGATCGGCTCCAGCTACGCGGCCAAAGTCGACGGTGTCGATATTGGTATCAACCAGTTCGAGGCGGCCTACCGTGACCAGATTCAGGCCAACCCGCAGTATGCGGCGTTACCCGAGCAATACCGTCTGCAATTGCGTGGCAATATTCTTGAGCAATTGATTCAGCAACGTGTTGTTGACAACTATCTCGACGAAGCAGGATTCAGGATTTCCGATCGTCAACTCACGGAAGTCGTGCATCAGTTTCCGGAGTTCCAGCTTGACGGCCGCTTCGATCGTGCGACCTATGAGTCCGTCCTTGAAGGCGCCAGCATAACGCCGATGCAATTCGAAGCGTCACAGCGCTTGTCCTTGCGTCGCATGCAGTTGCAGCGTGCGATTCGCGGCTCGTCGGTATTGCCGCCGTCGAACTATCGTCGTTTCCTGAATCTCGCATTCGAAAACCGCGTCATCACGACCGCTACAATTTCCGCGGCATCAGTCGCAAGCGAAATTAATGTTAGCGACGAGATGGTCGCTGCGTTCTACGATGAGAACTCTGCGATGTACAACCTGCCGGAAACGGCCGATGTTGAATACGTCGAGGTTCTTCGCGACTCGGTTGCTGCTGACGTCAATGTGTCGGAAGAGCAGCTGCAGGACTACTATGAGCAGAACAAAGATCGATTCGACCAGGACGAGCAGCGTCAGGCGCGCCATATTCTGATTCTTTTCGACGCGGATGAAGCCGGCTCTGAAGCCGTCGCGAACGAGATGATTACTCGCGTCCGCGCGGGTGAATCGTTTGAAGAACTCGCTCGTCAGTACTCGAAGGACGGCGGTACCGCTGCCAACGGCGGCGATATGGGCAGATTGACTCGTTCGCAGATGCCAGACGCCGTCGGAGATGTTGTTTTCTCGATGAATGAGGGCGAGATCCAGGGTCCGATAAAAGGTGACTTCGGATTCCACGTTGTTCGCCTGGACAAGATTTTCGAATCAGGCCCGCTGCCGTATGAGCAGGTGAGGCCAACCCTCCTGACCGAATTGCAGGAACAGGAGGCGGAGGGTCTGTTCCTCGCGATGGAACGGAAACTGTCCGATGCCTTGTTTGATGCGACCGATATTCGCTCGGTAGCCGAAGCTATTGGTGTCGAAGTACAAAGCGTCAGCGGATTTTCGCGCGAGAGTACAGAACCGTTCGGCGCCAGCGCAGCGGCAGTTGATGCGATTTTCGACCCGTTGGTATTGAGCGGTGCACGCTTGTCCGAGATTACCGAGCTTGATGCTAATCGCACGATGGTTTTTTCGGTGACCGCGCACAACGAGGCGACTCGGGATACGTTGGAAAATGTTCGCGATCAGATTGTTGCGACGCTGACCAACCAGCAATCCGAAGACCTGATGGCGGGCCGCGCACAGCAAATGCTGGATGCTATAGAGGCAGGCGAATCATTTACAGCTGCGGCTGAAATGGTCGGCGCAGAGGCGTCTGCCACTTCGATGATTACGCGAAAAGCTGACGATGCCGATCAGTCTCTGGCGGTTGCGATTTTTACAGCGATCAAGCCGATGCAGGGTAAGCCGACATTGGGAAGTACGCGCAATGACGCGGGTGGTTACACGGTCTATAGCCTGGATGCGGTCATTCCGGGGCAGCCGGAGTCTATTCCGGTCGCCGATCGCGATGCCGGCAGAAGTCAGCTGGTCGACCAGTACGGCGTCGGTGATTTTGTCGGCTTCGTGCAGGCACTTCGGGCCAATGCTGACGTCATCATTAACGAGGACGTGCTGGCCGCTCAAGACCTGTTCTAGTAAGCTTGCCCGAATAAGAAAAACACCACTACGGCGAATGCCGTAACGGGGGATTGATGCGCAAGCTTGCACTGCATTGGCAGATTCTGATCGCGATCGTTCTGGCGTTTTTCGTCGGACTCTGGATGTTTGGCATCAAAGAGGCGACCGGCACTCAGCCGCAATTGTTTGGCGTCGATCTCATCGCGACGCTTAACTTCGTCGGCAAGCTTTTTCTCAACGCGTTGAAGATGATCATCGTCCCGTTGATTACGTCGTCAATCATTGTTGGCGTAGCCGGCATCGGGTCGGGCGGCGATCTTGGCTCGCTCGGCGGCAAGACTTTGTTGTTTTACGCAACGACGACTCTTGCCGCTATTCTCATTGGTCTTTTCGTCATCAACACGATTGGCCCGGGCTATATTGACGGCGAGCCTGCCAAAGACGCGCTCTCGCTGACCGCCACGGTCGAAGAGGTTCAGGCTAAGGTCGGTGATAAAGGCACTGGCGATGTCGTCGGAATTTTCCTGCGCATGATTCCGGAAAACGTCGTCAAAGCGGCTGCTGAAGGTCAGATGCTCGGGTTGATCGTATTTTCGATTTTGTTCGGCTATTTCATGACGCATCTCACGCACGACTTA
>JALHUQ010000375.1 GCA_022866645.1 Woeseiaceae bacterium
ATGATGATCGGCGGCATGGTCGGAATCATCACCCGCAACGGCGGCATGGCCAGCATTGTTCTTTCGATCGTCAGTCGCGCGAAGACTGCTGTCGGCGGTCAGGTTGCCGTCTGGGCGATGGGGCTGATGATTTTCTTTGACGACTACAGCAACACGCTGGTGGTTGGCAATACGGCTCGATCTCTCACCGACCATTTGAAAATATCCCGCGAAAAGCTCGCTTACATTGTCGATTCGACTGCGGCGCCGGTTGCCTGCATCGCCTTGATTACCACCTGGATCGGATATCAGATCGGCCTCATCGATCAGAGCCTTCGCACCATTGATGGCCTTGACGGCTTCCAGGCCTATACCGTTTTCATCCAGTCCATTCCCTATAGTTTCTACCCAATTCTGACCATTATTTTTGTGTTGATGGTTGGAGCGACCGGCCTTGATTTTGGTCCAATGTATACCGCCGAATTACGCGCCCGGAAAGGCCAGGTAAAACCGGAAATGGAAGAGGCGCTGCCGGCGCTTGAGGGTGAAGAACTCATACCCAAAGAAAATATTCCCTTACGCGCCTTTAACGCATTTATACCGATTATCGTGATGATTGTTGCCCTGGGAGCGAGCCTGCGTTTGCTGGGTGAGGGCGATACGCTGACAGAGATACTCGGATCGACTGAGCCGTACAAAGCGATGATGTACTCGTCGTTTGTCGGCGTGCTGGTTGCGGCAATCTTGACGATCGGTCAGGGAATCCTGTCAGTCCATGAAACGATCGATGCCTGGTACGGTGGTCTCAGAGCAACTTTATTCGGCATGATCATTCTCATATTGGCGTGGTCCTTGTCGGACGTCACCGCAGCGCTCCACACCGCCTCGTACCTGGTGACCTTACTGGCGGGTTCAATACCGGTAGCATTGATACCGGCCATCGCTTTCATACTTGCTGCCACCACGGCGTTCACCACAGGTACAAGCTGGGGAACCATGGCGATCCTGATGCCCTTGATCATACCGCTGGCGTGGGCAGTCATGACTGTGTCAGGCATTGCGGATCCCAGTGGAATGCACATTCTGTATTCGTCGGTTGCCTGCGTGCTGGCAGGTGCAGTTTGGGGGGATCATTGTTCGCCCATCTCTGATACTACGGTGCTGTCGTCCATCGCCAGCGGCTGCAATCACATCGAGCATGTTCGTACACAGCTTCCCTATGCCGTATTGGTCGGTGTGGTGGCGATTTTGTTTGGCTCGATTCCGGGTGGTTTTGGATTGCCTCCGTGGATTTCCCTGTTGGTGGGTGTCGCGGTGTTGTATGCCGTCTTGAAGATTTTTGGGAGACGCGCCGAGGCCTGACCGAAAATGACAACCAAACCCCTCATTGCTGTTCCCTCTGACCGTCGCATCCTGGATCCTCATCCGTCGCATGTCGCAGGCGAGAAATACCTGAAAGCGTTAATTGATGGCGCGGGCGGGCTCCCTGTTATTGTTCCGTCGATGGCGGGCGATATTGCTATCGATGAAATACTTGATCGAGTCGACGGTATCCTCCTGACGGGCAGCTACTCGAATATCGAGCCGCACCGCTACGGTGGAGAGACTACAGAAAAAAGTGGTCTCTTCGATCCGCATCGGGATGCGATGACACTGCCGCTCGCGCTACGCGCTCTGGAACGAGGAGTGCCCCTGCTGGCAGTTTGTCGGGGACATCAGGAACTGAACGTCGCCCTGGGTGGCACGCTGCATCAGAACATGGCTGACGTTCCTGGTTACCACGATCATCTGGAGAACAAGCAAGATCCGCTGGACAAGCAATACGGCCCATCGCATCCAGTGTCGCTGGTGGACGGCGGATTGTTGCGACAATTAGCTGGGTCGGACTCTGTGATGGTAAATTCGCTGCACGCGCAGGGAGTCGATAGGCTGGCTGGCGGCGTTACGGTTGAGGCCGTTGCGGACGACGGTCTCGTAGAGGCGTTTCGGATTGACACGGCGCCCGGATTCAACTTATCCGTGCAGTGGCATCCTGAATGGCGAGTTACGGAAAACAACTTTTCAATGGCAATTTTTAAGGCGTTTGGCGACGCGTGCAGGGCACGCGCGAAACAACGACAGGTGTAATGTGAGTGACAATAAGATATTTCAGTCCTGGCTACGAGAACGCGAAATTGAAGACGTCGAAGCGTTTGTTCCCGACATGGCAGGTTCCGCACGCGGCAAAGTAGTACCCGCCGCCAAATTCGGTTCGAGTCAAATGAAAATGCCGGAAGCGATTTTTTCGCAGACGATTTCCGGCGACTATGTTGAAGATCCGGGTAATGTTGAGGACAAGGATATGTTGCTGGTACCGGATCCGACGACGCTTCGTACCGTGCCCTGGGCAACCGATCCGTCCGCATCCGTTTTTCTGGACTGTTACCGTCGTGACGGTACGCCGGTGCCGAAGTCGCCGCGCGCTGTACTGCGTAGCGTACTCGCGCAATTCAAGGGGCGAGGCTGGACGCCGCTGGTTGCTCCGGAAGTTGAATTCTATTTACTGAGTCCGCATTCGGATCCCAACGCGGATGCTGAACCTCCGGAGGGCCGACTTGGCAGGACCGAGGGTGCCAGGCAGCCCTATAGCATCGATACCATGAACGATTTCGATCCGTTTATTAATGATGTTTACAAGTATTGCGAAGAACAGGGCATATACGTCGATACGCTGTCGCAGGAAATGGGCCCCGCCCAGTTCGAGATCAATTTTCTGCATGGCGATGCGGTTCAGTTAGCCGATCAGGTATTCCTGTTCAAACGCACGATTCGAGAAGCGGCGATCCAACACGAGATGCATGCGACATTTCTTGCCAAACCTATGGAAGATGAAGCGGGTAGTGCGCTGCATATTCACCAGAGCATTGTGGATCAGGACGGTAACAACATTTTTTCCAATGCTGATGGTAGCCCGACTGATTTGTTCTTTGGATACCTCGGCGGCTTGCAACGTTATATGCCGGAAGCGATGCTGATATTCGCACCGTACGTCAATTCCTACCGTCGCTTCCTGAATCCGGATTCGTCGCCCGTCAACCTCGCATGGGCAATCGATAATCGTACGGTCGGCCTTCGCGTGCCTGATTCATCTCCCGACGCTCGCCGCGTCGAAAATCGCCTGGCTGGTTCTGACGTTAATCCCTACCTCGTCCTTGCCGCGTCACTTTCCTGCGGCTATCTGGGTATGGTCGAGGGCCTGAAGCCGACTGCTGAGGCGACGGGCAGTGCCTATGGAGGGGAGTTTGAATTGCACCGCCACATATACTCGGCGATTGAATCGATGCGCGGCAGTGCTGCAATGCGCAGCATGCTGGGTGACGAATTCGTTACCCTGTACACGGCGCTGAAAGAGCACGAATACACTGAGTTTCAGGAAATTATTACGCCCTACGAGCGCGAAATTCTGATGTTTAACGTATGATTTCGGCCGGCTGTTTCAGCATGTGGAGTGAAACGGACTTGTCAGCCTGACGGGCGCTAGAATTCGCA
>JALHUQ010000376.1 GCA_022866645.1 Woeseiaceae bacterium
GACGACTATGTGCCGAAGCCGTTCTCGATCCAGCAACTGGTGCTGCGAATTGAAGCGGTTCTGCGTCGCTCTCAGGTCGGTCAGGAATTGGCGAGAATGCTGCGCGTCGGTGGCATTGATATCGACACTGAAAATCTAAGCGGTTTAAAAGACGGTGACGAAGTCACCTTTACCAAACGCGAGATCGAGGTGTTGAGTTATCTAGCCCAAAATTGCGACCGAGCTGTATCACGTGAAGAGCTACTGTCGAAGGTGTGGGGATATGCGAGGAATCTCGATATCGAGACACGAACTGTCGACATACACATCGCGAAGCTACGGCGCAAGATCGAAGCTGATAGCAAATCGCCCAAGTTACTTGTCACTGTCCGTGGCGCCGGCTATCGTCTCATGGTGGAGAGCTAGGTCATGTTGCCGAAGCGTCTGATCGAAGGCCTCGACAGGGTTCGACTTCGAAACTTTCTTGCGTTGTTTTTTCTGGCGCTCGCGATACCAACAGCGGTATTGATATGGCAGGCCTACGGTCAGCTTAAATGGGAGGCGTTTCACCAATATCAGGGTGATGCCGAAGAACTAACCCAGCGTATAGACACGCGGCTGAACGCGTTGATCAAGACCGCAGACGCCCATACCTTTGCGGACTACACCTTCCTCGTCGTGTCCGGCGACCCAAGTGCCAATTTTGTGCAACGCTCGCCATTGTCTGCATATCCCGTGCAGGTTGATGTGCCCGGCGTCCTGGGTTACTTCCAGGTCGATACCGACGGTGAATTTAGTACACCGCTGTTGCCGCCCGAGGGTGCTGAGGCCACCAGCCTTGGTATTGGCAGCGATGAATATAGCAATCGCCTGAGTCTCGCACGCGAGCTTCAGTCTGTGCTCTCCGATAATCGTCTGGTGCAATCTCGTGGCAAAGCGGATCTGCGCCGTGCGCGCCAGTCGCCGCTCGATACGCCGAGCATGGTCATGGTGGAAGAAATGGAAGCGGACCTCGCCGGCGAGCGGTTATCGTCCGTGTCAGACGACAAAGACGCGGTTGATCGTCTCGATCTGGCGGCGGTCGAAGGTCAAGTGTTAAGGGACGACATCTACAGCCAGCAGGTGTTTGATGAATTGAATCAACCGCAGCGCGACTCAGAATCGAAGTCCGACAGCGGATTCAAAGAGAACAGTGTCGCTGAGAAAAAGGCGGAGGCTGTTGCTGCCCAGTCGCCGATGGAGCAGGGCAGCGCAGAAGGTCTTGCCTATTCGTCCGGGCGGGCTAAGCGCAAGGAGCAAAGTGCACTGCCGGAGTCCGTCGCCGACGCAATTAATGAGCCGATAGCGAATGTCGGTGGATTGACGGAACTTCGTGTCAGTACCTTCGAAAGTGAAATCGACCCGTTCGAGTTCAGTCTTCTCGGTAGCGGTCACTTCGTACTGTTTCGCAAGGTTTGGCGAGACGGCCAACGCTACATTCAGGGCATGCTGCTGGATCAGGACGCGTTTACTGCCGAAATTGTCGATGCGAGCTTTATGAGTACCGCGCTGGCCGAAATGACCAGTCTCGGCGTCGCGTACCAGGGCGAGTTGATCCATACGGTGGGTGGACGAAAAGCGAACAGCCGGAGCTACTCCAATGTAAACATTGCAGAAGGCCTGGACGGAACGCTGCTCTATCGCAATCGCCTCACGGCACCGCTGCACGGTCTGGAGCTGATTTTCACCATCAAGCGCTTACCGCCGGGGCCGGGTGCGAACGTGCTCGGCTGGGTCACGGTAGTGCTGGCCATAGTGCTTGTCGGCGGCTTCGTCACCTTGTACCGGATGGGATTGAGCCAGATTGCTTTGGCACGACAGCAACAGGATTTCGTTTCCGCTGTTAGCCATGAGCTTAAGTCACCTTTGACGTCGATTCGCATGTACGGCGAGATGCTCAAGGAAGGTTGGGCTGATGAGGAAAAACGACAGAGCTATTACGAATACATCCACGATGAAGCAGAGCGCCTGTCGCGGCTGATATCCAACGTGCTGCAACTCGCCAAGATCAATCGAAACGAACCGCAGTTCGATATTCGCCCGACAAAAGTCTCCGAATTGATGAGCAATACCGAATCGAAGATCTCAAGCCAGATCGAACGTGCCGGATTTGAACTTCGAATCGATACAGCCGAAGACGCAGGTCGGGCGACAATCAACGTGGATTCGGATTGTTTCATGCAGATGATCATTAATCTCGTCGACAATGCGATCAAGTTTTCCAGAAACGCAGACAATAAAATTGTCGAGATCGCGTGCAAACACGCTGGCGACAATCGTATCCAGTTCTCGGTCCGCGATTACGGTCCTGGCGTTCCCAAAGACCAGATGAAAAAGATTTTTCAGCTCTTTTACCGCTCTGAATCCGAACTGACTCGAGAAACCGTCGGTACCGGTATTGGCCTGGCCATCGTGCACCAGCTCGCAGTAGCGATGGATGGCAATGTCGATATGGTCAACGCGACGCCCGGTGCGGAGTTCAGGTTCTGGTTTTCAGCGGTTCACTGATCTGAACCGTTACACGGAGATTCCGATCCCTTACCAGCGGCAGTCCGAGGGTTGTGGGGTGCAAAACGCTTATCCGAAGAAAATAGTGACAAAGCGGAACTAATTGCCTCGGCCGATCGTGTATGAGTAAATGGCGACTGAAAGTGCGTTGAAAACCCACCGGTCCGACCGGCTTGCTAACGCGCGAGAAGAGTTACGCCCGACAGTCAGTCTTGACAATCGTTGTCGGAGACGGTTTTGGCTAATATTGAAAATAAGAAAAAGACAAACTCTGCAGAGTTGCAAAGACGGGGTGCGCTCATCGTCACCGAGGACGATTCCTTGGCCGACCTGTTGCTATATCACGATATCAAAGTCCGCGATTCTATCCTGCTGTCAATTCTGTCAGATCATGGGCCGATGAAGATTTTGCGACTGTCCGGCGTGGTCGGTATCGAGCTGCAGACAGTGCTTAAATGTGTAATGCGACTCGCCGCCGCAAACCTTTTGAGTTACGACCCTGATGCTGAACATTCTAAAATGGACACCATCGTGGAACTCACAAGTCGCGGTCAGCAAGTCGCAAGTCGGATCTGCGATCAGCTGAAGTGATATCCGAGTACTGTTGACAGATGTAATCTTAAAACAAGTGGTCTGTGTTCACGCCTTCATTCTCATGCACTAAGCTTTCCTGCGCGTCCAGTGATCATTATTTTAGGATTTTCTGATCGTTCCGTCATACTATTAGCCACAGTCTCGTCACATAAGAAAAACAATAATGACTGCCAAACTCATTCTCGAAAATAGTTCCCGTATGCGCTTTGCAACGGGCGCGATGATGTATTTCGCGCAGGGAATTCCATCGGGCCTCTTGTCCATCGCTATACCCGCCTGGCTCGCCAGTCAGGGCGTTAGTGCCGGACAAATTGGCTCCTACCTCGCCGTCATTGTGCTGCCCTGGGTGTTCAAACTGGTAACCGGGCCGTTGATGGATCGCTATGAGTTTCTGGCGATGGGCCGTCGCAAACCGTGGGTGCTGGGTGCTCAACTGGGCCTGACGATTTCGCTACTCGTGCTGATGTTGATCGAAAAGCCGGCGGAGCAAATCGGTCTCTTGATGCTGGCAGGCGTACTCATCAACATTTTTGCAGCAACACAGGACGTTGCAGTCGATGGCATGTCAATCGACCTGACACCTACCCGAGAGCACGGGCGTCTCAACGCCTTCATGGGCTTCGGCAAATCGATAGGCTGGGCCTCGACGTCGGCGGTGTCGGGAATTCTGCTTGTGACCTGGGGCATGCAAGTCACCGCGATTGCCGCGGCCGCGGTATCCGGCATCGTACTGGTCTTGTTCGTTTTTGTTCTTGAGCGCGAGGGAGAGCGACGGTTGCCGTGGACTCAGGGGCAGGCTGCCTCGAATCATCAACCCGGCAACTCGTTTAAAGCGGTATTCGGCGGCCTCAACAAAGTGCTGTGGGTGCGGGCCAGTGTGATTGTGATGCTCATTATGTTTTTCGACGGTTTGATTTCCGGCTATGGATGGGCATTGATGCCCATCGCCGCCGTGAATCTGTTCGGCTATACGACGCCACAATGGTCGCAGCTGGTGGCCGTGATGGGGCTGACGGGCGCGTTCCTGTCGCTGGCA
>JALHUQ010000377.1 GCA_022866645.1 Woeseiaceae bacterium
AGACGGCTGATCAGTTGAAGAAGGGTGGCGCATTTCTACCGGGTATCCGGCCGGGTGCCCACACAGCGGAATACATAGACCGAGTTTTGACTCGACTGACTTTCTGGGGCGCTCTTTACATCGCAGGTGTATGTCTGTTGCCCGAGATGGTTCGTATGTTCTATCCGAGCATGCCGTTTAGTTTCGGTGGCACCTCGCTGTTGATTCTGGTCGTCGTGACGATGGATTTCATGTCACAGATGCAAGCACATGCAATGAGTCACCAGTACGAAGGCATGATGCAAAAAGCCAACCTGCGCAACTACGGCCGAGGGGGGCAGACTCGCTGATTCGTCAGCGTTTTGGAGACAGCTCATGAAAGTAAGAGCATCAGTTAAAAAGATTTGCAGAAACTGCAAGATTGTTCGCCGCAAGGGTGTTGTGCGAGTGATCTGCACGGACGCACGGCATAAGCAGCGCCAGGGCTAGTCCCGGTTCTATTGATAAGGAATACGTAAGTGGCACGTATAGCAGGCATAAACATTCCGTTGACCAAGCACGTCGTGATAGCACTGACGTCGATCTACGGTATTGGGAGCACGCGCGCGAAGCAAATTTGTGCCGCGGCCGGCGTACCCCCAGCAACCAAGGTAAAAGACCTGGCTGAACCGGAGGTCGCGAAGCTGCGTACTGCGGTTGCGATCTTCACGGTCGAGGGTGATTTGCGTCGCGAGACGTCAATGAACATCAAACGTTTGATGGATCTCGGTTCCTATCGTGGTATCCGTCACAGACGTGGTTTGCCGCTACGCGGCCAACGCACTCGTACGAACGCGCGCACCCGTAAAGGGCCGCGTCGTCCGATCAAGAGGTAAGTCTTAAATGGCTGAAGTAAAGAAAAAGAAGGTCAAAAAGCACGTAGTTGATGCTATTGCACATATACATGCTTCCTTCAACAACACGATCATCACGATTACAGATCGTCAGGGCAATGCTCTTTCATGGGCAACGGCCGGCGGTTGTGGTTTCCGTGGATCTCGTAAGTCCACACCGTTCGCGGCGCAGGTTGCTTCGGACAAAGCGGGACGTGTCGCTCTCGAATTTGGCGTGAAGAATGTTGATGTGCGAGTTTGTGGCCCCGGCCCAGGTCGCGAGTCAGCAGTACGTGCGCTGAACGCTTTGGGATTCCGTATTCAAAACATTGAGGATGTCACACCGATTCCTCACAACGGCTGCCGCCCGCCCAAAAAGCGTCGCGTTTAGAGGCTGAACAATGGCAAGATATTTAGGACCAAAATGTAAACTGTCCCGCCGCGAAGGCACGGATCTGTTTCTTAAAAGTGGCGTAAGGCCGCTTGAATCGAAGTGCAAGCTGGATGTCCCTCCCGGCGGTGCGGCCCAACGTCGCCCGCGCCTGTCGGACTACGGAACGCAGCTCCGAGAGAAGCAGAAGCTGCGTCGTATGTACGGTGTTCTTGAACGACAGTTCCGTGGCTATTACATGCGTGCCGCTCAGTTGAAAGGCTCAACAGGTGAAAATCTGCTGCGTCTTCTGGAAGCTCGTCTCGACAATGTCGTTTATCGTATGGGCTTTGCGTCCACACGCGCTGAGGCTCGTCAGCTGGTGAGCCACAAGAGCATCGAAGTGAACGGTAAGGTCGTTAACATTCCGTCTGCTCAACTCAAGGCCGGCGATGCGATCACAATTCGCGAGAAAGCAAAAAAGCAATTGCGTATACAGAGCGCATTGGAAATTGCGGGACAAGTTGGCCTGCCGGAGTGGGTCGACGTTGACGCAAAGAAGATGGCCGGTAACTTGAAATCATTACCGGATCGGGCAGACATTCTCCCCGACATTAACGAAAACCTTGTCGTCGAGCTGTACTCGAAGTAGTCAGGAGGGTTACCCCCATGCAGGAATCAGCACACGAATTTTTGAAGCCGCGGGTCGTAAAAGTTACGCCACTCGGCAATTTGCAAGCAAAAGTCACCATCGAACCGTTCGAACGCGGATTCGGTCACACGCTCGGCAATGCGCTGCGTCGCATCCTGTTGTCGTCCATGCCTGGTGCTGCAATTACGGAAGCCGAAATTGAGGGCGTACTTCACGAGTACACCAGCATTGAAGGCGTTCAGGAAGATGTCGTCGACATACTCCTGAATCTGAAACAGGTTGCTGTGACGATGAATGCACGCGACACAGCTGAGTTGCGCGTATCGAAAAAAGGTCCTGGCCCGGTTACGGCTGGCGACATTCAGCTCGATCATGACGTAGAAATCATGAACCCTGAACTGGTCATCGCGAATCTGACCAAAGCCGGTGAACTGAACATGATTCTGAAAGTCGAGCGCGGTCGTGGTTACCGCCCGGCGACACAGCGTCCGTCATTCGAAGAGCAGGGCGGCCCGATTGGTCGCTTGCAACTCGACGCATCGTTCAGCCCGGTGGTGCGCGTGACCTATAACGTCGAATCAGCCCGCGTAGAACAGCGTACCGACCTCGATAAACTGCTTATCGAAATCGAGACCAATGGCACGATCGATCCTGAAGAAGCTATCCGCCGTGCGGGCAGCATTCTCAAAGATCAGTTGTCAGTCTTTGTTGACCTGCAAGGCCAGGAAGAGGGTGTTGGCGCTCAAGCTGAGCATCAGGTTGATCCGATTCTGCTGCGTCCGGTTGACGAACTTGAGCTTACTGTTCGTTCAGCGAACTGCCTCAAAGCGGAAAACATCATGTACATCGGTGATCTCGTGCAGCGGACTGAAGTTGAACTTCTGCGTACGCCGAATCTTGGCAAGAAGTCTCTGACCGAGATTAAGGAAGTTCTGGAAGGCCACGGTCTTGGTCTGGGCATGCGCCTGGATAACTGGCCGCCGTCTAGCCTGCGTCCCGAGCACGAGCTTGTGATGTAATTAAAAGGGGTCAGAGCCTTTTTGCACTATTCTGACTCCAAAGATTGAAGGGAAAGTAGAATGCGTCATAGAAATTCCGGTCGTAAACTGGGTCGTAACAGCTCACATCGTAAGGCAATGTATCGCAACATGGCCGCGTCCGTGATCAGGCATGAAACGATTCGGACGACGTTACCGAAAGCAAAGGAACTGCGCCGCGTCGTAGAGCCTCTGATTACGCTTGCGAAGGAAGACAGTGTTGCCAACCGCCGTCTCGCCTTTAATCGCCTGCGCGACAAAGAAGTTGTAGGCAAGCTGTTCACAGAGATCGGCCCTCGGTGCAAGGCGCGACCTGGCGGCTATCTGCGTATCCTGAAGACCGGACCACGTCCGGGCGACAACGCGCCAATGGCGATCGTCATGCTGACGGACAAGGCCCCGGAGGCGCTAGCCAGCGAGTAATGGAGCTCTGCACACAGTTTGACCAGAAACCGGGCGCTAGGCCCGGTTTTTTTATGCGGGTGTAAAGGAGCGTGACAACGAAAAGCACGGTCAGAAATCTCTCGGTAGATTGCATGTTATTGATTTATATAGGAAAAGGCCGTTAACTCCAGCCGACACAATGGTGTACAACAATCTCGCATCTGTGA
>JALHUQ010000005.1 GCA_022866645.1 Woeseiaceae bacterium
GCCACCAGCAGAATACGCTTGCCGATATTCATTGCTCTGTCGAGCGCGACGATCGATTTCTCGCGGCCAACGAACAGCGGGATGACCATGTGCGGATACACCACAACATCCCGCAGCGGCAATATTGGCACGCCGGATGAGGGGTCAACGACCTGCTCTTCCGGTGACGGATCTATCGATGAAATCAGGTCTTTCTCAGGTACGTCGTTTTCAGACACCGTGAATATCCTCTGTAGAGAATTAGAAATACTAAAAGCTGGTCATGTTGTGCGGCCTGTTGGTCGCAATTCAAGCTTTGGTATTCGATGTCTTTTACGCGCCTTCCGAACCCGTCGGTCTGCGCGGCTGCTCAATGTTGATGGTCGGCGATTCATCCGACTCGTGAATGATGTACGGCGGGTTCTCACCAACGACAACCGACTCGTCGACGACCACCTTTTTCGCACTGCTCGACGAAGGCAGTTCATACATCGTGTCGAGCAATACATTCTCGAGTATGGTGCGCAGGCCGCGAGCGCCCGTCTTGCGTTCCATGGCTTTCGTTGCCACCGCATGCAACGCGTCTTCGCGGAATTCCAGATCCACGCCTTCCATCTCGAAGAGCTTACGATACTGCTTGGTCAGCGCGTTCTTCGGCTCGATGAGTATCTGGATAAGGGCGGCCTCGTCCAGTTCATCAAGCGTAGCAACCACTGGCAAACGGCCGACGAATACCGGAATCAGCCCGAAGCGAATCAGATCCTCCGGTTCCACGTCGTGGAGCAGCTCGCCAATGTTCTTCTCCTGCTCTTTCGACTTGACGTCCGCCACGAAGCCGATGCCCGTTTTCGACGAGCGATTCTGGATAATTTTCTCGAGGCCGGCAAATGCCCCACCACAGATGAACAGAATGTTACTGGTGTCGACCTGCAGAAATTCCTGTTGCGGGTGCTTGCGACCACCCTGCGGCGGTACCGAGGCGATGGTGCCTTCGATCAGCTTCAGGAGTGCCTGTTGTACGCCCTCGCCCGAAACGTCACGCGTTATCGAGGGGTTGTCAGACTTTCGCGAAATCTTGTCGATTTCATCGATATAGACTATGCCGGTCTGCGCCTTTTCGACATCGTAGTCGCACTTTTGCAGCAGTTTTTGAATGATGTTTTCGACATCTTCACCAACGTAACCCGCTTCCGTGAGCGTGGTCGCATCGGCTATGGTAAACGGCACATTGAGAAAGCGAGCCAATGTCTCCGCCAACAGTGTCTTGCCGCAGCCAGTCGGACCGATCAGCAGAATATTGCTTTTTGAAAGCTCAACGTCGTCTTTGCCGCGTACATTGGCACGACTGTTCAGGCGCTTGTAATGATTATAGACCGCGACCGAAAGTACTCTTTTTGCTCGCGCCTGACCGATAACATACTCGTCCAGCACCGCATTGATTTCGGTTGGTTTTGGCAGCTTGTCGTGGCTGGTTTCGCCAGTATCCTCGAGTTCCTCGCGGATAATGTCGTTACACAACTCTACACATTCGTCACAAATAAACACTGACGGACCAGCGATAAGCTTGCGAACTTCATGCTGGGACTTGCCGCAAAAAGAACAATAAAGGAGTTTGCCATCCTCGTTCTTACCGCGGGATTCATCGCTCATACTTCAGACCTTAGTGACAAAATAACCAGGCAAATCAAACTGCCTGTAACATTGGGTTGGTAGTTTACATGGGCGCTATCAAGGTTCAAAGCCGCAGGTCACATAAGTCGTCAATTACCTTATAAGTGATTGATATTTAATGGATCACGTGTCGGATTTGCTGCCCATAGACTCGCGTGTTACGAGTACCGTGTCAATTAGCCCGTATTTGACGGCTGCTTCGGCGCCCATGAAGTTATCGCGCTCCAGGTCCCGTTCGACCTTCTTGATGTCCTGGCCGGTGTGCTTGGCCATGATTTCGTTCAGTCGGTGTTTGAGCGCGATGACCTCTTCAGCATGAATGCTGATGTCGGTTACCTGTCCCTGATAACCCGCGCTCGGCTGATGCACCATGATTCGTGAATGCGGCAGTGCAAATCGTTTTCCCTTGGTACCGCCGGCCAACAGCAAGGCACCCATGCTGGCCGCCTGACCGACACAAATCGTCGAAACATCGCAATTGATGAATTGCATGGTGTCGTAAACGGCGAGCCCCGAAGACACTGCGCCACCGGGTGAATTGATATACACGTGTATATCTTTATTCGGATTCTCGGACTCCAGGTAGAGGAGCTGAGCGACAATCAGATTCGCCATGTAATCCTCGACCGGTCCGACGATGAAGATGAGTCGGTCCTTGAGCAGCCGGGAATAGATGTCGTACGCGCGTTCACCGCGAGCCGTCTGTTCGACAACCATCGGCACGAGATTCAATGCTGTTGCGCTCATAATTTTACTTTCCATCGTCCGTCGTTGCCCAAGTGTCTCATGAAGCAGGTGCGTTCATGAACTCCTTGAACGATATCTTTTTCGCTTTGGTCTTGCCGTGCTCGACGATCCAGTCGATAGCCTGTTGTTCGATCACCATCGGCTCAAGCTGCTGCATGACCTGCGGATTACTCAGGTACATATTGACCATGTCTTCGGCATTCTCGTAGCCAGCGCAAAGTTCCTCAACGCGAGCCCGCATCATAAGCTCGTCGACAGACAGTTCCTTGTCCACGATGACCTGGCGCAGCAACAGTCCCAGCGCCACCCGTCTCTCGGCAGCCTCAGCGAAATTCGCTATCGGCGGTGCGTGCTCGGTTTTTTCGATGCCCATGCGCCGCATCGCTTCGCGCTGCAAAGAATGCATTTCCTGGTGTTTAAGCGTATGTGGAACATCGAGCGGATTGGTTTCCAGCAAAGCGTTCATAACCTGCTCTCGCAAGTCACCCTTGGCTTTTTGATCCGCTTCGCGTTCCATGTTCTCGCGAACATCCTGAATAAAACGCTCAAGACCACCTTCGGCAACGTTGAATGACTCGGCAAACTCGTCGTTCAGCTCGGGTAAGACCTCTGCCTCAACGCGATGCACGTTCACAGTGAATTCAGCCTTCTGACCCGCGAGTTCTTCAGCGTGGTATTCCTTCGGGAATTTGACCTTGAACGTCACTTCGTCCGTCGCTTTAACGCCCATCAGACCTTTCTCAAAATCGGGCAGCATCTGGCCAGAGCCGAGCACGACCGGGTAGTTCTTGGCTTCTCCGCCGGCGAACACCTCGCCCTTGAGCTTGCCGACGAAATCGATCGTAACGCGATCGCCGTCAGCGCTCTTGCGATCAACCTCTTCCCAGGTTGCCTTCTGCTTACGCAGCTTCAGCAACATGTCGTCAATATCATCGTCGCCTATCGTGACCTCGGGTTTCTCGATCTTGATTTTCTCCAGATCCCTGAGCACCACTTCCGGCATGATTTCGAAAGTTGCTACGAACGCGAAGGTTTTGCCATTCTCGTTCTCGGTCTCGATTTTCGGCCCGCCGGCTGGATTCAATTTTTCCCGGGTGACAGCCTCTGAGTAGCTCTTTTGCAGAACCTCACTCAGCACCTCCTCCCGAACTTGCCGGCCAAAACGCTGCCTGACGACTTTTGCCGGCACTTTTCCGGGACGAAATCCCTTGATCTTGGCGGTTCGGCCGACAGACTTCAGGCGCGAATCCACTTGTTGTTCGATAGGCGCGATAGGCAGCTCGACACGCATGCGGCGTTCAAGAGTACCTGTCGATTCGACAGTGACATGCATACTATAAATTCTCTATCCGTTAGTGACTTGCTTGAGTTGGACTTGGTGCGAAAGGAGAGACTCGAACTCTCACGGGTTACCCCACTGGTACCTAAAACCAGCGCGTCTACCAATTCCGCCACATTCGCACGATACGTGCGATCCTGACATCCGCACAACCTGCCCAGCCGGGCATTATACAGTGACAAAGTTGACGATTGGAAGAAGCGGTGAGTTACGGTGACAGTGACCTTAACTCGGGAGTTAAGGTCACTGTCACCGTAACTCACCGTATATGGCTTAGGCCAGAAAGCGGAAGCGATCAGCCAGTTTCGCGTCGAGGCTGTGCTTACGGCCTGCGTGCACTGCCGCCAGTACGACGAAAATCATGAACCAGATCGCGTCGTGGTTTTGTGCTTCGAAAAAGCCCTGGCCTTTCGTAAACCAGAACACAGCGACCATCAGGGCGCCGGCAACCGACGCGTAGCGGGTTGCCAGGCCGACAATGAGCGAACAACCGATCAGGAACTCGCCCCACGACACCAGAAACGCAAAAATACCACTATTCGGCAGTACTACCGATTCCAGAAACGGCCGCATGAAGCCGTAGCACTTGTCGAGATTACCCGTGACAAACCCGGACAGACCCTGTGCGAAATCCGGGTTCGTGAGCTTGCCAAATCCGTACTGGATGAAAAATGCCCCGGTGTAGATGCGGAGCATTGTTATCGGCCAAAGATGTACTGTTTTTTTAGGGGTGAACTCGTTAAGACTGGACATCGTGATCCTCCCGTCGCGTGCTGGATGCAGCGATCATACCTTGCTTATCGGAAATTCCCCATTGGCTATTGATCTGCCGATGCCTATGATAGCGCCATGTCTGACGACGAAAAGAACCATCCCGACCACCACGGCATGAACGTTTCGAGCCTGCGCCGCTCTGCGACAGGCTATGCGCTGGAACGCGAGGACCTGAGCGACGATCCGATAGTGCAATTCGAAGACTGGTTTCGCCACGCTTGCGAGACCGTCCCGATGGACCCGAATGCGGTCTCCCTTGCCACCGTGGACAGCCAGAATCGGCCGTCGAGCCGTACCGTGCTACTCAAGTATTTCGATGCAGAGGGCTTTGTCTTCTTTACGAATTTTGAAAGCAGGAAAGCGACTCAGATTGAGGCCAACCCGAACGTTGCTCTGCTGTTCTTTTGGTCTGACGCGGCCAGACAAGTGAAAATTCGCGGCAAGGCGAAACGCATTCCAACCACGGAGACGCTCAAATACTTCCTGTCACGCCCACGCGGTAGCCAGATCGGCGCCTGGGTATCCGCGCAAAGCAGTGTTATCTCGTCGCGTTCGCTGCTGGAAAGCAAGTTTCAGGAAATGAAGGAAAAATTCAGCAACAAGGAAATCCCGCTGCCCTCCTTCTGGGGTGGCTATCGTGTGGTACCCGAGGAAGTGGAGTTCTGGCAGGGTCGCCAGAATCGCCTGCATGATCGCTTCCAGTACACGAAACAGGAAGACGGCAGCTGGGCGATCGAAAGGCTGGCGC
>JALHUQ010000378.1 GCA_022866645.1 Woeseiaceae bacterium
ACTCGTGAGCCTGAGATATTTCCCCATTTTCTCGTAGATGTCGGTGCGATTGGGCGCCGGCGGCAGCTTCTTTCGAGTCAGTAACTGGGATATATAGGATTCCGTTACTTCGGCTGCCGCTGCCAGGCCCTTCTGGTCCAATCCCAGCTCCCGGAGCCTCGACTTGATCACCTCACAAACATCCATCGCGCTCCCCCACGGTAATTAACGAGTCCGGTTAATACAGGTCATTATTCCAAAGCAGAATTGACAAAGCAAGTAAATTAACCTATTATGGTTAATATCCTAATGACACCTCAGACGAAATACACTAACTCTGGTTACCTGAAGTGTCCTCTTAGCCATTCGTCTTTAAGGAGAAGAATATGTTTGCACGACGAGTATCAATAGATCTGAAGCCCGATAACAAGGCCGAATTCACCGACAAGCTGGAGAAGGAAATCCTTCCGTTGCTGCGCAAGCAAAAAGGCTTCCAGGATGAGATCAGTTTTGTCACGACTGCCGGCAGGGAAGCCTTCGCGATCAGTTTGTGGGACAACAAGGAAAGCGCCGACATTTACCACAACGGGTCCTACGCGGAAGTCACCAAGTTGCTGTCGAAAATGGTTGATGGAACACCGCAGGTCAAAACCTTCGAAGTGGTCAACTCGACCTTTCACAAGATTAATGCTGGACTGAAGGCCGCGTAATTCAAGAGCGATTCTTCCACGGTGGACGAGGCTTGCCTCGTCCACCGTTTTTGCATCCGGTGTTGTCGATTGCCCGGTAGCGAGTTTCGATGTGCCGCTTCAAGCTGCGCCATCCGACGAAAGCATAACAGCAATCAATGATTCGGCCGGTCAGGCGGGGCGTTCAGACAAAAATCAGTTCGACCGCTGTCCAGCGAAACGCTGCTTCCTTGCGCTAGCTCATTCGTCAACGACCGCCTCGCACGGATAATCTCTGCGCAATACTGCATACACTGCATCGCGCGCGAGCAGTTGTTCGTCGAGAACCTTGCGGTTCATGAGGTCGTCCACCACATGATCAACTACTTCTTTCAAGGCAACCGGCGCGCCGAGACAAAATTCGGCGTAGACGGTGGCTCCGTAACGACCGAGCCGATCCGAGGAACGAGATGGACTACGCGTACGAATGGAGCGTTCTGCATAGGTTTCTTCTTGCTCGTATTCAGCGGCGACGTTCTTGGCAACGCGCTCATCCGTCGCTACTGCACCGTCGATGAAACCCTGCACATAGCGAACACAAAATATCGCGTCTTGTCCCTCCGGTTCTTCAGGGTAGTGTGCGCAGTGCTCAGCGAGTTCGGGAGTAGATAGTGGCTCAACCGCCCCCGTCTCGACACCCGGCAACAGCACCGCGACGGCCGCGATGCCAGGGAACAAAAATCTTGGGGTCATTGTATTCTCCATGCTATTCGCCGCTGCTGCATCGCTATTTGGCAATGGTACAAGCGGCAATCGTTCGCTGCATTGCCCTGTGATCTGAAGCAGTACATTCCTGCAAATGATAAAAAATAGCGTGCGACGAATGGATGAATCAACCACGAACAGGGGAGAGGGGTTGACCCAACAATATTCTCGTCACACGCTCTAGCGGTGCTCAGTCTTCGTTGTTCAGGAAACCGAGTAAGTGCAATAAACTGGTAAACAAATTGAAGATTGCGACGAACAGCGTGACCGTCGCCATGATGTAGTTGGTTTCACCGCCATTAATGATGTTGCTGGTTTCGTACAGAATCAGTCCGGCCATCAACATGACAAACACGGCGGAGACGGCAAGCGACAGAGCTGGCATCGAAAAGAACATTGCGGCCAGTCCTGCGAGGAATGCGACGATGATGCCGGCGAACAGGAATCCACCCAGAAAACTGAAATCGGTCCCTGTTGCCCTGGCGTAGATCGAGAGAGCGAAGAATATCGCCGCGGTACCAGCCATCGCCATCATGACGGTCTGCGCGCCGTTTGGCAGCGACAAATAGGCGTTCAGGATCGGGCCCAGCGTGTAGCCCATAAAGCCGGTCAGCGCAAATACAAAGAGGATACCCAAATCACGGCTACGGTATCGCGTCGTCAGGTACAGCAGGCCGAAATATCCCACCAGCGTCAGAATAAGTCCTGGGTGAGGCAAATCGAGGGCCATCGATACACCGGCGGCGAGTGCGCTGAAAAACAAGGTCATGGAAAGCAACAGGTAGGTATTGCGAAGAACCCTGTTGGTAGCGAGAGTAAACGTCCGGCTGGACGGTAAGGTAATTGCTCGTTCAGTACTCATGATCTATCGGCCCTCTTAAGTGTGCCCGTCACGACGGACGCTGTCCTATTCAATGTCTCGGTGACCATCCTAGGCACAGCGCATGGCCTTGAATAGTCGCTTAATTGGATATTTCAGCTCGGTTTTTCCGAGCTAATGTCACAAGTTCCGGGGCGGCTCAGAATTTGTCGGGCCGGAGCACCCTGACGTCACTCTCGAACAGAATCATCGCGAAGTCGGCATAGTAGTGTTCTCGCAAGTGCTCCGCGATGCGAGTTGCGACGGGTTCGTCGCAGACGACTTCGATGCGGATATTGCTGTTGGACGACCAGCCCGCGTTTCGGATTCCACGACTGCCAGAACCGCGTGCATTGGTGACTGTATAACCAGACGCGCCGAGATCGGTAAGCGCTTCACACAGATCAATTTCTATGACCGACTCAGTAACAATCGTAACGAGTTTTCGTTGTTCTGGCGCCAAAATGTTTCTCCTACAATCGGTGCAGCCATTCTGCGAAAGCTAAATACAGTGGGATGCCCACAAAGATGTTGAACGGGAACGTTACGCCCAGTGACATGGCAAGCGGCAATGACGGATTAGCGGCAGGCACAGCGATGCGCATCGCCGCCGGTGCGGCGATATAAGAGCCACTGCCGGCAAGGACGGCCAAAAGCGTTGTTCCACCAGGATTAAGGCCAATGCTCCAGCCGAGCAGGGCACCGATAGCCGCGAGCGGCAACGGGGCCAGCAAGCCGAACGCCAAAAGAAACAGTGCATTTTGTCGTAATGTACGAAACTCGGTCGCCGCGATCAGACCCATTTCGAGCAGGAACAATGCGAGTACGCCTTTGAACAGGTCAAAGAACAGCGGTTCAAGCGGCACGATGCCGGCAGGCCCCGCCAACCATCCGATCACGAGACCTCCTAACAGCAGCACGATGCTCTTGCCGAGAAACATTTCGTGCGCGAGCCGACCCCAGCGTGTCTTCTCCTTCAGGCCTCGGGCCAACAGTATGCCGACCACGATGGCAGGGATTTCGAGCAAAACCAGAAATAGCGGCAACTGCGAATCGTAGGCAATACTTCGACCGCCAAGGTAGGAAATACCAACTGCAAAAGTCGCGACGCTCACTGAACCATAATGGGCGGCGACGGATGCGGCATTGGCTCGGCTAAGACGCCCAAGCGTTCGAGCCGCAGGAAAGATAAGTAGCGGCAGGACCAGACCCATGGCGACGACCAGGATTACCTGCACCAGCAATCCGTCGAATGGATTCCTGGCGAGCTCCACACCGCCTTTGAGGCCGATCGCGAGGAGTAGCAGCATACTAAGGAGATCGTAAATCGCGGGCGGAAGTTTGAGGTCGGAACGCAAAGCGCCGGCAACGATGCCGAGTGCGAAGAACCAGATAACCGGATCCATTGTTACCGAGGTCCGCTAACGATCTTTTGCATGCGCCTGATCTCGTCAGTGAGCGTTTCAATCTTCGCCAGCAGAACCTCGCGTTCCCCGTGAGCAGTTTCGGCCTCGGCCAGGACGATATCCTTGTCCAGCGCATGCGCCGACTGCATCGAATTTACGATCAGCGCGATGAACAGATTCAACACGGCAAAACTGGTGACGATGACGAACGGTACGAAGAAGATCCAGGCCAGCGGGTAAACTTCCATCACGGGACGAACGATGCCCATCGACCAACTTTCAAGGGTCATAATTTGAAAGAGGCTGTACATCGATTCGCCGACAGTGCCGAACCATAGGGGAAAATCGGCGCCAAACAATTTGGTCGCCATGACCGCCGCTATGTAGAAGACCAAGAGAAGTACTGCAATGATTGACGCCATGCCGGGCAGCGCGCTTATCAATGCGCCAACCACCGTTCGCATTTGCGGGACGATCGAAATCAGCCTAAGGACGCGTAGAATTCTAAGCGCACGCAAGACCGCCAATGGTCCGCTTGCCGGAATCCAGGCTATGGCGACAATGGCCAAATCGAAAATATTCCAGCCGTCATTAAAAAAACGGCGTCGATAGACCCACAGCTTCACTAGTAGCTCAACCGTGAAGACGCCCAGGGTCAGGCGATCCACCGCCGTAAGCAAGGGGCCAGCAATAGCAACCGCCGTCGACCAGGTTTCAAGACCCAGTGTGATCGCGTTCAGCACGATAACGAAAATTATCGCGGCTTCGAAACCGCGAGATTCGACCAGGTCGCGCATGGACGGGTAATTAGCTAGTCTTGATGGAGATGCCGAAGGGCGATTCTTCCAAAGTATCGGTGCTTGCGTAACTTTCTCCTTATTGATCTCTTGGCTTGGCGAGCCGCAACAAATATGGCGGCATAGAGGTCGGGTCGCGTTCGCTCGACTGTTACGACATTGCCGGAATCGAGACGAATTCGAATCAGGGCCTTCTTGTCGTCCCCGCCCTTGGGACCGTTGATGTCACGTAAATAGACGTCTACTGAAATCACATGAGTTTCGAAATTCGCCAGGTTGAAATGAAGTTGCTTGCGAACGTATTCTTCGATAGAAGACGTCACGTCGAATCCTTGGGTCTGAAGCTGGATATTCATTATCAAGTTCCCTGGTAGCGGTTCGACAGACATTCTACGCAGCGAATTTCAACGTTCCAGTCGGACTATCCGACCATTCCAGCAGGCTTTTCCGAATACTGATTATTCGGATAAACAGAGTATTTGACGCAATTAATTCGCCGTTTCCGATGGTTCGGGATGGACTATACTGACGGTCGGTAACCTACTAGCGACATCCGGGAGCTGAGTTGATGCGCCACTTGAATTACAACCATCTACAGTATTTTTGGGCGGTAGGCCGTGAAGGCAGTGTTGTGAAGGCGGCTGAAATACTGCACCTCACGCCGCAGACTATCAGCGGTCAACTGAAGCTACTTGAGGAAAGTGTCGGTCAACCACTGTTTGACCGGGTTGGGCGACGGTTGGTGTTGTCCGAGATGGGCAATGTGGTAATGGAGTATGCGGAGGAAATCTTCGCAATCGGTGCCGAGCTCAGCCAGGTGGTTCGCGGTCAGAAATCCGCCGGGCACTCGGTTCTCAGCGTTGGCGTGGTGAGTTCCATGCCGAAGTTGATCGCTGAGCGAATCATCGCTCCCAGCCTGATCGATGACGAGCCGCTGCGGATTCGATGTCACGAAGCATCACTTGAGCAACTCCTGGGCGAGCTCGCCGTGCATCGACTGGACCTGGTGCTGTCGGACCAACCTATGCCACAAGGCCTCAGTCTGCGTGCCTTCAATCACCGGCTCGGTGAAAGCGGCCTCGCATTCTTCTGTCAACGAAGCAAGGCACGCCACTATCGTGCAAAGTTTCCCGATAGCCTGGATGAAGCTCCGATGCTGCTGCCCAGTCAGCACTCGGCGTTACGGCGCCGGATGGAGGAGTGGTTTGACAGTATTAACATCGCGCCGCAAGTCGTTGGTGAATTCGATGATAGTGCGCTCCTCAAGGCGTTCGGGGAAGCTGGCGCTGGTCTGTTCGCGGCACCGACCGTTATTGAGAATGAAATTTGCAAGATGTACAGCATGAGTGTCATCGGCCGCACCGACAGTGTTAGCGAGCAGTTCTACGCGATCTCCCCGGAACGTCGTATCAAGCATCCGTCCGTCGCACGAATCACTGATACGGCACGAACCGGATTGTTCTCGCGCAGGCAAATAGAATAGGTCTGTTCGCATACGCGAAGAACGTCTCTTGCGAGTAGCAGAATTCACTTGGTCGTGCGCCGCAAATGAGTACAATTCGCAATGGAATGCATTTAGAATCGACAGTATAAAAGCCTCATAACTATATGAAAAATAATATACTAGTGGCCCCAATGATGGAGCAGGGACGTCGTTTTCGAAAGGTACCTTCTAATTCAATTAGTTGCGAACAGCGACTTTTTCATGTCGCACCGGCCTAGAGTCCGACATGCTGTGTCCAATTTTCGCAAATGTCGCTGGTAGGATGCTCTATTTCATATTCGCCCATTGCCGAGCGGCAACGGAGCGTTTCTCATCGATGTGTAGTGCGAGATCAATTGCACTAATTAGCCAGGGCGATTTCTGGGAGCCGGCTCGATAGGCCGGAATGGGAAGTTGCTGAAGGCACGCACGGCGTTTTGCCTTAGGTGTCGACAGTCCGAAGTACTTTTCGCAGACGCGCTCCAGTGGGATTTCGGACTCGCCGAATTCTGCGAGTAGTCCGAAGTAGGTTGGGTTCATCGTTGCACCTGACTACCGACCGAGGTAAACGGCCGTGATGGATTCACGGCTGTGGCCGAGCTCGGCACTGATCGTGGCGCGCGCCTTTCCATTGAGCGCGCGCTGTTCGGTTGTGAGCTCCTTCGACGTCGGCCCGCCATTGGCCGGGCAGGGGAATCCGGCCAGCGTTCTGAATGCCGTTGCGCATAGCCGTGACGCAAACCGTGCAATATGGAGAACCCAGC
>JALHUQ010000379.1 GCA_022866645.1 Woeseiaceae bacterium
GACGGTCTGTAAATTCGGCTTGCGGAACTCCGGCAACATCAGGGCAAACGGCGGCTTCGGGCCACGAAGTGCGGTCTTCCTCATCAACAGCGCTGTCAGAATGCCCATGACGATGCCGAACATGTAGAGACCGAACAGCACCAGTCCCTGAAGATTCATGAATCCAACCGATTTTGCCGGTACGAAGGCAGCGATCAACAATGCGTATACCGGCAATCGCGCTGAACACGTCATGAATGGCGCTGCCATGATCGTGGCGATCCTGTCGCGCCGGCTGGGAATTACGCGCGTCGCCATGATTCCCGGCACCGCACAAGCGAAACTCGAGATCATTGGAATAATCGACTGGCCCGACAGGCCAACTGAGCGCATCGTCCTGTCCATCAAATAGGCCGCACGTGCAAGGTAGCCCGAGTCCTCGAGCAGGATTATGAACAGAAAAAGAATCAGGATCTGCGGCAAGAAAACAATGACGCTACCGACACCGGCGATAACGCCATCCGCAACCAGGCTGGAAAATGCGCTGTCACCCAAGGCCTCGCCAACCTGCGCGCCCAAGGTTGCCGTTGCGCCGTCGACGAAATCCATAAGCGGAGTCGCCCAGGCGAAGACAGCCTGAAAAACCACAGCCATAACGACGAATAGACCGACAGTGCCGGCCACCGGTTGATTCAGGAATGCCGTTACCCGTGAACGCCACGAGTGAAACTTTGGAGCGTTACGCTGAACCGCTTTCAAGGTGGCGCGCACCCATTCATAACGAACGCGCGCCTCGACCGCGACCGGTGGTTCGCCAGCAAACAAGTCACGTCGCAGTGCGTCCACTTGCGCAAGGAACTCATCCGCCAAACCGGCGCTGAAGGATTGATTTCTTTCAGTGACACCATCGATCAACAAGCGCTTGCATTCGGTTTCCGTCAACGCATTGTTGGCCGACGAGCCTAGCGTGGCGGCCGCCGCCGTCAGTGCCGGCCACACATTGATTTCGCGCGCTATCGGCGCGTCTTGAAGATTTGTGATTGCCGCCCGCAGTTTGTCCAAACCGAATCCGGTCGTTGCTACAACGCCGCACACCGTGACACCGCCCAGCGCTTCGCCAAGCGCATCAAGGTCGATATTGATTCCGGACTGAGCAGCCGCATCTGTCATGGTCAATGCGACGACCATCGGCATTTTCAACTCAAGCAATTGCTGCACCAGGAACAGACCCTGATAGAGGTTGGTTGCGTCGAGCACCGCGAGTATTCCGTCCGGCGAATCGGCGCTCTTCATGCGCCCCAATAGCACATCCACAGCGATCTGCTCTTCGAGCGAATGCGGGCGCAGCGAATGGGTGCCAGGCAGGTCGATCAGCTCAGTAGTCTTGCCCTGGTAGGACAGTCTGCCAACGTGGCGTTCGACGGTAACGCCGGGATAGTTGGCGATGCGCTGTTTCAGGCCGGTCAGGCGATTGAATAAGGTACTTTTGCCGGAATTGGGATTGCCGACAACCGCAACTCGGGACTCAACACCCCGTCTTACTGCTATCGCACTGGCAGGTATTCGAATTTCGGAGGGTTTAGTCACCAAGTCCTGCAGGTGTTACCTGAAAGAATCTGGCGTGCTCCTGCCGGAGCGAGATACCACAGCCAAACAAACGGAATTCGATCGGGTCACCGCCGATAGCACAGCTGGCATGCTCTATTACTGCGCCTTCAACGAGTCCCAGTATCATCAAACGCTGTACCTGCGGGTCGCTGGCATCAATCGATTTGATGACGCCCTTTTGGCCGCGTTTGAGCGTTGCAAGCGTATAAGCCTTGATTTCCATTCGATTTTTCCACAATCCTTCCATCCAGACGTTAAATGATAATCATTCGCATTACTATACGCAATAGGGAGTTGTACGGAGTTTGAACGGGTTAACAGTTTGGACGCCCGATTTCTTTGGGCAAAACCGCCTCGATGCGCTCCATCACGTCTAATCGGTGCACCAGATCGTGAATGTAGTCGAGTTCATCGGTCTCGAGAACCAGCACTTCTCCCATCGTGTAAGAAGCAATCCAGCTCTCGTAGTTCTGATCGAGTCGCTTCAGATAGGCGAGCGGTATGTCCTGCTCCATTTTGCGACCCCGAATATTGATTCTGTGTCGCAATGTACGCATTGAACAGCGCAGGTAAATCATCAAATCCGGTGGCCGGATAGCATCCAGAATCGCATTGTAGAAACCCTGATAGGTGTCCCAGTCACGTTTCGAAATCTTGCGCATCTGGTGCAATGCCGTCGCGAATATTTCGGCATCCTCGAAGATCGTCCGGTCCAGCGCGACCACACCCGACTGCCGGTCCAGTTCCTGATGCAGGCGAAACTTGTTACTCAGGAAATACAGTTGTGACTGAAATGCCCAACGCTTCATGTCCTTGTAAAAATCAGCCAGATACGGATTCTCATCATTCGGCTCATAGAAGGGAGAAACATTGTAAGTACGATGTAGAAATTCGACGAGCGTCGACTTTCCCGAGCCCATGTTGCCAGCGATTGCGATCGTCTTTTTCATTGCCGTCGTACCATACCGCAATCCTGCTATGATTGAACCGTGAACGAGAATACACCTGAAGTACTCATCAGCGAAGAGGATATCCGGTCCCGCGTATTGCAACTGGCCGAGCAGATATCCGTCGATTACGCGGACGGCATCGACCTGGTGATGGTGGGCGTGCTGAAAGGTTCGGTTATCTTTCTGGCGGATCTTGCGCGAGGTCTTAGCATTCCTCGCACCATCGAATTCATTGCCGTTTCAAGTTACGGCGACAGTAATGTATCGAGTGGTGCTGTCCGCCTGGTGATGGACGTACGTGGCAATATCGAAGGCAAACACGTACTGATAGTCGAGGACATTGTCGATACCGGCCACACGCTCAAGTATCTGATTGGAATGATGAAATCGCACCGTCCGGCGTCTATCAAAACAGCGGCGCTGGTACGTAAAGCGGACAAAGCTGAAGTCGATGTCACCGTTGACTACCTTGGCTTTGATATTGGCGATGAATGGGTGGTCGGTTACGGGCTCGACTATGCCGAGCAGAATCGGACCCTCCCCTACATTGGTGTCATCAAACCGCCCGACGCCTAGTGGTCCGAACAACCGTCGACATCCACTTCGATCGTAGAGTGCCCAATACCGTACTCGGCTTTCAGAAATCGCTTTGTGTCGCGAATTACGTCCGACTGACTTGCGGCCAGGTCCGAGATCGACATATGCATGGTCAGCATCAGCTCTTGCGGCGTTAGCCCCCAGATGTGGACGTGATGAATTTCATCGACGCCCGGCACGCCGGCAACTATCCGACTCTGCATCGCTTTGACGTCGAGCCACTCAGGCGCGCCTTCGAGTAAAATGTGACCGCTGCGCTTCACGAGTGCCCATGCGCTCTTAAAAATCAAAGCCGCTACAGCAATGGATAATATCGGATCGATCAGCGTCCAGCCCGTGTAGATAATCACCAGGGCAGCGACGATGGCGGCCACCGAACCCAGCAAGTCCCCGGCAACATGCAGTGCGGCGCCGCGAATATTCAGGTTCTCCTGATCACCGGAGTGTAGAACCGCAAACGAAAACAGGTTTACGAGCAATCCGGCCGCGGCCACGACGAGCATTGTTTCACCAAGAATCTCGTTCGGCTCGATGAAGCGATTGATCGCCTCGTAGATTATCCATCCGACCACCGCGAGCAAACTTAAGCCGTTTACGAATGCCGCGAGAATCTGGAATCGCTGGTAACCAAACGTCAGTTTCCCGTCCGGTGGCCGCTTGCAGACCTGAAACGCCATAGCGGCAAGCGCCAGCGCCATCGTGTCCGTCAGCATGTGACCTGCATCCGCCAGCAGTGCCAATGACCCGGAGATGATGCCGCCGATAACTTCGACGATCATGAAAGCGCCGGTAAGAACGAGCGCCACCATTACGCGCCTCAGGTTCTTCTCGTTAGCTCCAAGGTCGTGATCGTGGGACATCGTCAGTCAGCCGCTTCCTGTCTGCTGATTCGATAGATCAATATAGCGGCGCGCTTGATCGCGAGCGGCAATGAGGACAGCAGAAGGTACTCATCCGGCGTATGTCCGTCGCCGCCAATTGCGCCAAGACCAGCCAGAGCGTCAGTATGAGGAGCAACAAACGAAATGTCGGCGGCACCGCGTCGAGCCGGGTCCAGTGCTGGCATCGGTTTCCGTCCGAGGGCAACATTTATGTCCGACAACGCTCGTTGCAGGGCCAAATTGCCGTCAGTCGGTGACATCGGCGGATAGCCGTCGACGAATGCGATTGATGCGCTGGTGTGGGGAAGGTTTTCCGCCACGATGGCGCGCATCGCCGCACGCGCCCACTCGAGCTGCTCGGTTGAAATCGTCCGCATTCCACCGTCAACAACTACTTTGCGCGGAACAACATTGGATTTGCCGAAAGTTGTGCCACGGCTTTGCCCGGCTTCGTATGCCACTTCCGTGCCGCCAGCGATAACGCCGGCATTGAAAGTCAGATATTCCGGCCCGCGTACCTGTTCGTAGAACGCATTGAGGATACGCGCGGCTTCGAAAATGGCGCCAGCGCCCGTCTCTTCATTGAAGATGGACGATGAGTGCGCCTGCTTTCCTTCGACGGTCAGCGTCCAGCCGCTCGAACTGCGCCGCGCGACCGTCGCCCAGTCTTTGTCATCAAGAAACACAGCTTCCTCAAACCCCAGAGCGATATCCGCCCACTTGCCCGCTTCGATCAGGACTTTTCGCGACACAGCAACGGGCGAGCCGGAGTCTTCTTCATCGCCTATATACGCGACGCTTATCGGAATACCGTCCAACGCTCCGATTTCTCTTAGTGCACGCAGCGCGTAGACGATGACAATGTTGCCGGATTTCATGTCAGAAACGCCGTGTCCGCGAGCGATGTCATCGTCAGAAGTAAATGGTCGGCTGCCGTCTTCGATTTCAAACACGGTGTCGAGGTGTCCGATCAGGAGGAATTTCTTGCCACTGCCGTCTTTCCGTCCAAACAAGTGACCCGCACGATTCATCTCGACGGGCATCTCGATCCACTCC
>JALHUQ010000380.1 GCA_022866645.1 Woeseiaceae bacterium
CCAAAGCCGCTCCAGCGGCACGAAGACGATGGTCATAACCAGAAGATCCAGAAGAAACCAGTCGAAGCCGATGCCGACTCTCGACGCAACCTCATCCGGTAGCGGCGTGCTTGCACCTCCGACCAGCACCGCGGCGAGTCCGAGGGCGGCGCCGGTCAGGCCCAGCACCTTGCGTTCACGCAAGATGGCGGAGATCGCGCCGAGCACGAGAGCCGCGGCGATCGCGGCCTGAATAAGCGGGCGAATGATCTCCATCGGATAAAACTCGCGGGCCTCGGGCAGCGTTAGCAGCCCGGGGAAATGCAATGTAATTGCGCCGCCAAGAGCGAGCATTCCGACGAACACGGATGCCGTGCCGCTAACCCAACCTGTCCCCAGGTGGGTTGGATCCGGATCTCCGAACAGTTTTTGGAAAAAGGCGTCGGACATGTAGATTCTCCTGGACGATCAGTGAGCCATTAATTCGCAGAGCCTGACTTCAGCCAGCAATAAACAGGAAGAATAAGTGCTCTATTCCACAATTGCGAGGACGCCGTAAGCACTTCACTGGTCCCGTTGCGGCCAGTCGAGCGGCTCCAGTTCGACGCAACGACGATCGAAGTATCCATACAACGGCAGGCCCACAATGATCAGGCCAATTCCGCCAATGGCTCGTAACGGCGTTGCCAGCAAGGTATTTATAAGGAGATAGACCGTGACAAGAAGGAACAATGCCGGCACAAACGGATAGCCCCAGACGCGATAAGGTCGGTTAGCGTTTGGCGATCGTCGCCGCAAGATGAAGAGCGCTGCGCTGTTCATACCGAAGAATATCGAGAGTACGAAGATATACACATCCGTCAGGATATCGAAAGTGCCCGTTGCCGCGAGGAAGACAGACCACACGCCAATTACCAGTACGGCGACCACGGGTACGCCGCTCACGGAAATCCAGGCGAAGCCAGCCGGAAAAAGCCCGGCACGCGCAAGCGCAAACGGAACACGCGCCCCTGTCAAGAGTGTGGTGTGCAGTGTTCCGTATGCGGAAAGCATTAGTCCAGCAGCCATCAGCGCCGCAACGCCCGGACCAAAGAAACGCGAGGCCGCTTCACTCGCAACGGATGACGATTCGGCGACGCTGGCTACTTCGAGTGGCGTGAGCACATAGAAATACGCTGCATTGATGAGCAGATAGAGTGCAATCACAATCAACGTACCGCCGATAAGCGCTCTGGGCAGCGTGCGCCCAGGGTTGTTAACCTCGCCGCCAAGCGACGCAATCACAGCCCAACCATTGTAGCCCCAGAGCGCGCCAAGCATCGCCGCTCCAAACCCCTTCAAACCAAGTTTCGCACTATCCGGGACACCTTCGCAGGCGCCGGCTGAGCCATCCATCGCGAAGTTTCCCCACGATCCGTCGGCCAGCAAGAATGCACCCAATCCCACGAGCAGTACGAGCGCGACCTTGACGGCAGTAAGGACGGTGGCCGTTAGTCCGCTGGATCGCACACTTGCGAAGTTTATTCCGGTTGTGATGGCGATTATCAGGAAAGGTAAAACCTTAAGCGCCAGTGAAGGTAGCGCACCGCCGGTCAGGTCATTCAGAAACACGACCATAATAATCGCTGCTGCCGCGACCGAGGCGCCCAAAGCTACGGTCTTCGTCCAACCGTAAAGGAATGCCCAGCGTCGCCCAAAAGCGGCGCCGATAAAATGAAACTCGCCTCCTGAGCGGGGCATCATCGCGCCGAGTTCGGCATATACGAGTGCGCCTGCCAAGGTCAAAAGCCCCGCAACAAACCACACGGTCAGAACCATTCCCGGGCTACCAACATTGCAGGTCATCACCCGTGCTTTGACGAACACACCGGTGCCAATGATGTTCGCTAAAATCACCGCCGCGGCGGGCACCAGCGTTAACGCTCGGACGAGTTGTCTTTTGGGGGCCGGAGATGAGGTCACGCAGTTACCAGTAATCGGCGTCGACGATCATCGTAACCCAATTCACAGGATGAGACCCGGTACTCTATTACGCGCTGCAGGCCCCTGTAATTCCGTGACGATTGAGAGCATCATCGACGCTGTCTTATGGTTTTGAGAAGAGCGATTTTCGTGAAAGATCCCGATGTAAAACTACTGATCCCGCTTGTCCTTGGCGTCGGAATCGTCGGCTCACTCTGGTATTTCCGTGACGATCTGCTGCCTGCGCGCGACCAACCCGTTGCAATTCAGCTTGAGCCTTCCGTCGAAGAGCCACCCGTACCGAGCGGACCGGCGCATCCGATCGTGCCTGCGGAACCGACCGAGTCAGTCGAACGCAAACTCGTGCCACTGCCTGATCTGGATGACAGTGACAGTTACTTTCTGCTGGCGCTGATTGATCTGTTTGGCACCGACCTTGAACCCTTGCTCGTCAACGAGGCATTGATCGATAAGTTTGTGGCGACAGTCGACAACCTGCCACGCCAACACGTTGCTGAGAAAATCCGGCCGGTAGGCAGACTCCAGGGCGCCTTTAGCGTCGATGCCACGGATGACGACGAACAGTATTACCTCGGCGCTGACCGCTACGCTCGTTATGATTTGCTCATCGAGCTGATTAGCAAAGCCGATCTCGACGCCGTCGCCGAAACCTATCGACGCTTCTATCCTCTGTTCCAGGAGGCTTACGTACGACTCGGCTATCCGGATGCTTACTTCAATGACCGAGCTGTCGAAGTCATCGATCTCTTGCTACTGACACCGACGCCGGACGAACCACTCCTGCTGGTGCGCCCGCACGTTCTTTACGAATTTGCCGATCCTGAACTTGCAGCGCTATCCAGCGGCCAGAAATTGTTGCTGCGTATGGGCGGTGACCACGCGGAGAAGATCAAGGTAGTCTTGAGGGGTTTGCGGGAACGCATTGCTTAAGTTCTCTTAAAAATAATGACACGAGCATAAAAAAGCCGGCCGTGACGATTGACGTCATGGCCGGCTTAAGTTTGCTTTGCCTGTCAGGACGAGCTTAGAAGGTCCAGGTCAGGCCCAATGAAACCATGTTCAAGTCTGACTTAGTGATGCCATCGGCGTTCAGGTCAATCGCCTCGTATTCCAGACGGATGTCGATCGCACCAATTCCGAATTTGGCACCCACACCGTACATCGGTTCACTACCGTCTATGCTGCCATCAGGATCGGACAACCCATCAAATGTCGCCTCGGCGTCCCAGGACATGGCCCCATATTTACCGAAGAGGCCGATGGGTCCCAGCTGTACACCCAGCACGCCAAATGCATTGAGTCCTGTTGTTTCGACTTCCAACACGCCGAGCCCCGGTATATTGGCGCCTGGCTTGCCAAAATTGACGTAACCGGCTTCAACCCCGAGGCTCAGGATCGTAAATTGCCAGTTGTATCCGGCGAATAGTTTGTAGCCCATATCGTTTTCGTCGAACTCGAGAGGCAGTACCGGGGCGCCGTCATTGAGTTGCAGGCCCGCCTGGCCAACACTGCCGCCGATGAAGAAGCCCGATTCCGCGCGCGTTTGAGCGGAAAACAACATACAGGCTATTGCCACGAGAATCATGACGCCGGTAACACCGGAGCGCCCTTTCTCAACTGATAAATTAGTAAACATCTCAAAAACTCCTATTTGCCCAAGCAAGTGGCCACTGCGACCCTTTCATTTCGCAAGCTGTTGACGAACCGTTAATTACTCCAGCACGGTTGACAATCAGGTTCGTGCCGGCATTTAGGCAAAAATGTCCCTGTTTAAACAGGTACTGGTTCAACCTTTAGGACACTCGGGGACTTGGAACGCCTATAACTGCTGCAGGGCAACATCGAATGCGTCGGCCGCTTCCGTCTCTATGTCCGGTTTGATTCCGACACCGTCAATTCGACCATTGACGGCTGAGTAGTAGTCTGCGACGGGCAAGCTTAGTTGGAGCCCGCCCGGAATATCGTAAATTTTCTGGGAAAGCATCTCGCCGGCGGTGTTTTCACCAATGATGATCGCTCGATTAGCACCCTTTAATGCATCAGTTGCCAATTCAGCGGCGCTCGCCGTGCGTGCGCTCGTCAGGACATAAACCGGCCCATCGAAAACAGGCGCCGTCGGCGAGAAACTGACGCGTGTAAGAGGGTCGGTTTGAACATCAGCCCAGAAGGCCTTGATCGACCACCCCTGCCATGGATCGACCGCTTCCAGATCAGCTCGGCTTGGCGCGTGCCTGTGCACAGCGTTCCAGGGCTGAGAAACGAAACTTCCTGCGTCGACGGGCTTGGTCAGCAAATGGGACACCAGCGGGCGGACCGCGAAAGCGCCACCGCCATTTTCTCGAAGGTCGATGATAAGGGCTGACGTTTTTCTTTCGGCAATTTCGGCGTATGCAGCATCGATCTCCTCGATCGTGTCGAGGCCCATCATCGTATTTACTGTCAGTACCGCAACGTCATCCTGCCAGGCTAGCAACGCACCTCCGCCACCAACGCGCATTGTGTCCAGGTAGTCGGCAAGGTCATCAGCCGACTGCTGTGCGACGTGGATTTCTACGTGAGAGAAGGGACCATTCCTCCAAATCTCCCGAAAGCCTTTCATAAAGACTTCATCGGATCTCGCAAGCTCACCGAGCTCAGTGATCGCCGCCTCAATTCGTTGGTATTCTGGGGTGTCCAGCTCGGCTGGATTGTAGTGGTGAGCACGCATCGTCTCATTGATAGCGGCGCCAACTTCAGAATAGTCGGTCTTTGCGAGGACCGGCTCGTTTGCGTACGAAAGGCCGCTGATGCCGATGGCAATGATGGCAAGAGCGAGAGTGCTGATCGACTTAGCAAGCGTCCAAGACCGAATTGCACTGTGACGATATATGCTACGCATTAAAAGGCTCCGAAATAATTGCTGGCCCACGTTTGGGTCCGTCCGCAATTAGATGCCTGGAATTGTCTATTGGATGCACAAATTTTCGCCGGTCAGCACAAGGCCGCTTTGAGCCAGCAGGAGTCTATCGTGGTTTCAAGAACTGACCCGACAAATGGTCGGGAAAGGGCGAGCACAGAACGAGAGTTATGGACACAGCCCCGGAATCGTCCGTCAGGTTCCGACAAGGCCGCTTTGTAGAATACCGTCAAATATGAACTGAACACCCAGAGCTACCAGCAACACGCCAAATATTCGGCTGATTACGTGCATACCGGTCACACCAATCGCGCGTTGAATTTGACTGGCTAACAGCATCGAGACAAGTGTCAGGACCAGGATTGCAAGCAGCGAAGCAAGCACCACGGCCTTTAGCACCAGATCGCCGTCTGTATTGGCCATCAGTAAGATCGCCGCGCTGATCGCTCCAGGACCTGCAATCAGAGGTGTCGCGATTGGGAATGCGGCAATGTCTTGCTTTGTTGCCGCCTCCTGCTCCTCTTCTTTAGTCGTTGACGTGCTTCCGGACGACCGTACACAAACCATTTCAACACCGATCAACAAAATCAAGATTCCCCCGCCGGTTCGCAATGCCGCCATAGAAATGCCGAAGCCAGTCAACGCCGACTGTCCGACAAGGGCGAAAAACAACAAGATTGCTGCTGCGATTAATGTACCGCGCAAAGCGATTGACCGACGGGAGTGTGTTGTCGAGGATGCCGTCAAGACCGCAAAAATTGCCGCCGCGTCCAACGGACCGATCGTCGCGAAAAAAGTTGCCAAGGCTACGCTGGCGGTCTCGAATATCGTCATAGTGATCTTCTACCCTGAAGGACTAATGTGGTCAATCATTAACGACAGGCGGTGGGTTGGAGCAATTGGCGAGATAGTTGGTGCAATCACTATCGTTGTTTCGCTGGCGTATTTAGCCATTCAAATAAGAGGTCAAAATAAGGAGTTTCGACTCTTCGTTGACAGCCTGCCCAAACCCGAATATCGAGCGCGCCTCTAGCTGGTTTCCTGAATGTCTGTTTTCGAAATGGATAAGCTTTCCGTTGACTATCCGTGATTACGGATAGATCAATGTCCGCTAACGGGGTTTTTGATTTCACACAAATCTGACCGGGTGAGAAACCTCTTTCCGCGACCATTGTCCAGCGAGAACATTCCACCGCGGCCTTCAATGACGTCGATAGTCAGGCGGGTATGTTTCCATGCTTCGTATTGGGCGCCGCTAATGTAAAACGGCGCCCCACCAATCTCACCCAGTTTTACATCATGGTCGGCCAGCAGAAACTCACCTTGGGCATAGCACATTGGTGCGGAGCCGTCGCAACAGCCGCCGGATTGATGAAACATGACCGGGCCATGATCATCCTGGATTTCTTTGATCAATTGCAGCGCCGCTTCGGTTGCCTCTACTTTATTGTCCATGAGCCCCTTAGTGGCATCCTTGCTCATCAACCCTAGAAGAAACCAAGTTTTTTCGGACTATAACTTACTAGCAGGTTTTTGGTTTGCTGGTAGTGATCAAGCATCATCAAGTGATTCTCGCGACCGATACCGGATTGCTTATAGCCGCCAAACGCCGCATGGGCCGGATAGGCATGATAGCAATTGGTCCATACGCGGCCGGCCTTAATCGCCCGGCCAAAACGGTAGCAGGTATTTGCATTGCGGCTCCAGACGCCGGCGCCAAGCCCGTATAGCGTGTCATTGGCGATTTCAAGAGCTTCTTCATCCGTTTTAAAGGTGCAAACCGAAACTACCGGACCAAAAATTTCCTCTTGGAATACCCGCATGGAGTTGTTGCCTTTAAGTACCGTCGGCTTGATGTAGTAGCCGCCAGCCAAGTCACCGCCCAGCTTCAGCTGCTCGCCACCACAAAGCACTTCGGCGCCTTCCTTGCGAGCAATATCGAAATAAGAAAGAATCTTTTCCATCTGCTCGCTGGAAGCTTGTGCTCCAACCATTGTTTCCATCTTTAGCGGATCACCCTGAATAATCGCTTCAATGCGTTTTAGCGCACGAGCCATGAAGTCTTCATAAATATCTTCATGGATAAGTGCCCTGCTTGGGCAGGTGCAGACCTCGCCCTGGTTAAAAGCAAATAGAACGAATCCTTCAATCGCCTTATCGTAAAAATCATCGTCTTCTGCGGCCACATCCTTGAAGAAAATGTTGGGAGATTTGCCCCCCAGTTCCAGACTGCACGGAATGATGTTCTGACTGGCGTACTGCATGATAAGTCGACCCGTTGTGGTCTCACCAGTAAAGGCGATTTTCGCTATACGCGTACTTGACGCCAGCGGCTTACCCGCTTCAAGTCCGAAGCCGTTCACAACATTCAATACGCCCGGTGGTAATAGATCCCCGATAAGCTCCATCAGCACCATTATGGACGCAGGGGTTTGCTCAGCCGGTTTGAGAACAACGCAGTTACCCGCCGCAAGAGCTGGGGCAAGTTTCCAAACAGCCATTAAAATTGGGAAATTCCACGGGATAATCTGCCCAACAACACCCAGCGGCTCATGAAAATGATAGGCAACCGTATCACCGTCGATTTCGCTGATCGAACCTTCCTGGGCGCGAATTACGCTGCCCAAATAGCGAAAATGGTCAATCGCCAGTGGTAGGTCCGCTGCGGTGGTTTCGCGGATCGGCTTGCCGTTATCCCAGGTTTCAGCTTCTGCCAGCAGCGCCAGATTATCTTCCATGACCTGTGCGATCTTAATAAGGATCAAACCACGTTCCGCAACGCTTGTTGCACCCCAGGCGTCTTTTGCGGCATGGGCGGCATCAAGTGCCAGTTCGATGTCTTTCCCGTCAGACCGGGCAATCTTGGATAAAATCGTGCCGTTAACCGGCGAAATGTTATCGAAATATTTGCCAGATACTGGTTCGACAAATTTGCCGCCTATGAAATTGCCGTATTTTTCTTTGTATTTGAAACTCATTATTCGTCTCCACTATGGCTCAATGTTTTCCTCTCAGGGCCGTCCTTAATGTGCGCGCGCCGAGTAGCCAAGCTAATGGCACGCAAGACTTCCTCACACTCTCCGCGCGCCACGTTTGCTCTCTTAGGTAATTGGTTGCATAGCATGGCCGCCCGGTATAAATCGGAAATGTCCGCTTCGGTTCATCAGCGGCCTTTCAGCATCAGTTTACTCGAATGGCCGCTCTCGGAGGTGGCAAGTGGCCGATCAATTAACCACGTATCGCGCAGTGTTTAATTATTCAAATTGAGGCTTGGAGTTATGTGCGGATACAAGAATGAAGGCAATTCGGAGATATACGTAGGAAGCAAGGTCCGCTTTCGAGCGTATAGCGGTTGTTCAATAGTAGATTTTTGAACACATCGATTCTGAACGTCTGCTTGCATCCATAGCGGTCATTCAAATCTTTGGAAATCGAGTGATCCGACAGGCCGCTTTCGGCGGCGACTTCAATCGGTCGATGCAACACCTAAACTCTGAGTATAGAGCGGAGGATGTTGCAGATGAAGCAAAGACGAAGGATTTACTACAGCACTGAATCCGGTCAGAGGCAGCCAGTTGACTCAACATAATCCGACCAGCGTTTCGTCAAAAACGGAACCAAACGGGCCTTGGTTTCGTGTTTCTTTAGTAAGGGAAGCGATTCTAGTTTACGGAGTAGTTGGCTTGCGTCTTAAAACAAGTATAAAGCAGAATAATGCAAACTGTGGCGAAGGTGATTACTGTGTCCAGGTGTACTCTCGCCGCGCCTCGCTCATTAATGAGTTCTGCCTTGATAAGCAGGCGAACAATATCGCGGATATGGAGTCAGCAGAAGATCTCTTGCGCCAGACGATGGCGCCGTGCGATTTTGCGTCAACAGCGGTTACGTTGATTGCCGGCGAAGGGACGAACGACGGCAGCAGTTCGAAAATTGCACCATAAATGTATTTCAGTACAAAAGTCACAAACGAGAAGCAGGTCTCAGAACGTGCACCAAACGTAACTTAGCTTGCAGGACTGCAGAACCAATTTACGTCGTTCACTACCAGACGGACAGGACATTCCAATGGAACAAACATCAGACTGGTGGCCCCGTTGCGCCTTTGTTCGCGACTATTTCTTTGAAGGACAAAAAAAGGTTGCCCACCAGCTAGCGGAGTATCTGGCAAGATACTACGTTGGGGATGACATTTCTGAGCTGAGACCGAATACGGATGTATCGGCACTTGTAGGGGACTCGATTCGCAGACGCATAAATATGCACGACTTCACTATGGTCCGTGACAACGATTTGTTCGCAGAAATTGACTTGAAAGAATCCATTTCATTCCAAGAGATTGTGAATCTCGTTCATTCACAGCAAGTAATATCCAACTAAATATTAATAGCGACGCGATGAACGCGTCCCTGACCTTTCTTTTCGGAATTATGATCATCAGATTCTCGGTCAGTTAGTCCGCAATCTTACGGACGGCTGCTTTCATCAGAAGCAGACATAGAGAAAATCCCACCGAAGCGGCATCTTTCGTTATTTGACGTCAATATAAATCTGACACCTATTTACCATTATCTATCTCATTGAAAAGCAGATACCGGTTCGAATATCTGACAAACTGCGCGCTCTATGTTTGTGTAAAAGCGGGAACCCG
>JALHUQ010000055.1 GCA_022866645.1 Woeseiaceae bacterium
GACGATCCCTGCCGATCAGCGAGTCAAGTCGGATCCCTGGGAATCGATCAATCGACCGATTTATGACGCGAATGTGGCGCTGGACAGAGTAACGACCAAACCGATTGCGAAAGGCTATCGAAAAGTAGTTCCCGGGCCGATTCGCAGAGGCGTTTCCAATTTCTTTCGAAACCTCACGTCGCCCGCATCCGCTCTCAATAACTTCCTGCAAGGTAAGCCTGTGCGTGGGTTATCCGAAATTGGCCGGTTCGTGTTCAACAGTACCTTCGGGATCGCGGGAATCTTCGACATCGCAACAGCCGGCGGCATGGGAGAATACCACGAGGATTTTGGACAAACGGCGGCGGTGTGGGGCATCCCGAATGGACCCTATGTCATGTTGCCGTTACTGGGTCCACAGACACTCCGCGACGCCATCCTGATGCCGGCCAACGTCGTTGCCGATCCGCTTTATCGGTATGAAAACACATCAGTTCGCGACAAACTCTGGGGCCTGCGTCTCATAGATCTGCGATATCGTCTGCTGCCGGCGGACAGGTTCCTGGAAGATTCCAAGGATGCCTACGTGACGACCCGAGAGTCGTACCTGCAAAACCGAGAATTCGAAATTTACGACGGAGACCCACCTGTTGACGATGAATTTTTTGATGAGTTTCTGGACGACCAGTGAAGCCTGTTTGTTACCGAGTTGCCGGCGATTCGATAAATCCAGCCCAACGCTCGCCACGCGTCAACAAGCCATCGACTTCCGTCGTTTTGGCGATCGCGAGTATCCGCTCCGGCATACCCGAGTAGCGAATTTCACGAACTGTGTGATTTGCCCAGGTCACCCATTCGAGCAACAACGCCAACCCGGCTGAGTCAGTCATCGTTACGCCGGAAAGATCAACCTCAAGGCGAGTATGCTTTTCGAAGGGCCGCTCACTAAACTGCAGAATTCGATCAACCGTCTCGAATGACATTTCGCCAGACAGCGCAAAATGACCATCGCCCAAATCTTCCAGCGCAAAGTCAGCCATCGTTGGAAATGCCAGCCTCTTTTTCGAGTCTTTCGATCACCGCGTCCAGACTCGATGCGCGAATCTCGGCATCAAGTTCCGTACGATAATTGAGGATGTAAGAAACGCCTTCTATGACGACATTGAACAACTGCCAGCCGGAACCCCGCATCACCAATTCATAATCGACGGCAACCTTAGTGCCGTCGTTCAGCGTGACTGTGCTGCGAACTGTCGCGCGCGGCTTTGAGAGGTCACCGCGGAACGGCAGCACCTTGACCCGGTCCTGCTCAAACTCGAGCAAGCCGTCGGCATAACGCCGCAGCAAGGTCTGGTAAAAGGCCTCGATAAAGCGCTCACGTTGTGCCTCGTCAGCACTACGCCAATGTGTGGCCAGCACCATTTGTGCTGAGAACTTTCGGTCGAATCGCGGCAGCAATATTTCATCGATCAGCGCGTACAGAGTTCGCCGATCCGCCGCCAATTCCTCCTGCCGGCCGTCCAGTTTCTCGGCCAACAGCGTAACGGCACATTCAACGACTTCATTGGGTGTCAGTTCCTCACCGATGACGGGTGCAGCGAGCCAAATGGCCAACAGGGCAACTGTCCACGCCAAAAGCTTCATTCGTCACCCCCCGATCCAGAATTGACCAGGAATTTCCCAATGAGATTTTCGAGCACGATGGCGGACTGCGTGAAATAAATCTCGCTACCGTTTTCAAGGTAGGTATCAGAACCGCCCGCTTGCAGGCCGATGTACTGGCTACCCAACAAGCCGGCCGTCAATATGCTGGCATCGGAGTCGTCCGGAATCTGCTCATATCGACTATCAATAATCATCATGACTTTCGCCTGGAGTGCGACGGGATCAAACGAAACATCAGTAACCCGACCGATCGTTACGCCGGACATTGAGACGGGTGCCCGCGGCTTGAGACTTCCGACATTATCGAAATTTGCCTGAACCTCGAAGGTTTCGTCTGCCGAAAATTTCTCTCCGCCGGTCGTCTGTGTCGTAAGAAAAAACAACGCCGACATTCCGAGCAGGACGAACAGACCGGTTCCGATTTCAACTGCACGTGTTTGTTGCATAGCCGCTCCTCAAAGCATGACTGCTGTGATCATGAAATCCAGGATCAACACTGATATCGCCGTGATCACCACAGTTCTTGTCGTCGCCCTGCCTACGCCCTCGGCGGTGGGAATTGCATTGTATCCCTCCCAAACTGCCAGCAGGCTAGCGACGATCCCAAAAACAAAACTCTTTAGTACGCCTTCCTGAATGTCCTCCATGTCGACGGACAACTGCATTTGCTGCCAAAACGCGCCGACATCGACGCTCAGCAAATCAACCGCGACGATGTGGGCCCCGAATAGACCAATACAAGTAAAGATCGCCACCAGCAGCGGCATCGCGACTACGCCGCCCAGGAACCGCGGTACCAGAACGCGTTTAACCGGACTAACAGCCATCATCTCCATGGCGGAAAGCTGGTCGGTCGCCTTCATAAGACCGATTTCGGATGACAATGCGGTACCGGCGCGCCCCGCAAATAACAAGGCCGTTATGACCGGTCCAAGCTCCTTGATCAATGCCAGCGCGACTAGCGCACCGACTGAATCTGCCGCATTGAAGCGTGCCAGGTTGGAGTAGCCCTGCAAGCCAAGGACCCCACCAACGAAAAATCCGCAGACCATAATAATCACCAGAGACAGTGCGCCAGCATTGTAGATCTGCTTGACAACCAGTCCGGGTCGCCCGAACACCATTTGTGGTGCATGGCTTAGGACCCTTAGAAAAAACAGCTGGAAGGCACCGAAAGTTCGGACGAATTCAACGAGGTTATTGTAAAGATCCCGAATAAGCGTTCTCATCCGGAATCTCGACCAAGTAATTGTTCTTCGTAGTCCGGCGCATCAAAATGAAATGCAACCGGACCATCGGCCATGCCATGCATAAACTGACGCACCAACTCAGAATTGGCTGCACTAAGCTCTCCGGGACTGCCGCTCGCTGCCACTTTGCCATCCGATATCAGGTAGCTACGATCGGCAACAGTCGATACCTCCGCAACATCATGACTAACAACAATGCTGGTAATTCCCAAAGCGTCGTTCATACGCCGCACCAGCCGGACAATAACGCCCATGGAGATCGGGTCCAGGCCAACAAACGGCTCGTCATAAATCAGTATTTCCGGGTCCATAACCATTGCACGAGCAAGCGCTACGCGTCTGGCCATGCCCCCGGACAACTCCGCAGGCATCATATCGGCTGCACCACGCAGCCCTACCGCATGCAATTTCGTCAACACGACGTGGCGGATCAGTCGATTTGTGAGCTTGGTGTGTTCCCGTAGCGGGAACGCCACGTTTTCGAAAACGTTGAGATCGGTCAGCAACGCACCATTCTGAAACAACATTCCAAAACGTCGCCGAAGCACGTAAAGCTCACGCGTGTTCAAGGTCGCGATATCCACGCCATTGATCAGGATCGCGCCATGCTGAGGGACCAGCTGCCGCGTAATTAGTCGCAGCAGGGTCGTCTTGCCGGTGCCGCTGGGGCCCATCAGTGCAGTAATTTCACCGCGTTTGATGGTTAGATTGAGATTCTTGAAAATCACCCGCGCTCCGCGCGAATACATCAAATCGCGAATCTCAATCACGTTTTCAGAATCTTCAATCACAACGCCGTCGACCGCCGGTTGATGCTCATGCGGTTCTTGCTCCGGAAAAACGGGATGGCCTAGCATAGCAAATCGCGGCGCCAGCCACCTACGAATATCAAGGCCGCTATAGCCTACGGCCCTAAATAGGACTAAAATCGTCCCTTATCAAATCACCAGAGAACTGATCGTGCTTAGAATCAGCAAACTGACAGATTATGGAACGGTTTTGCTCGCCAATTTGGCTGCCAATCAGAAAGCGGTCTGCAGCGCGGCAGATGTTGCGCATGCCACCGGTATCGCGTTGCCAACAGTCAGCAAATTACTAAAGTCCCTGGGTCGAGCGGGCCTGGTCACGTCAACACGAGGAACCAACGGCGGTTACCGATTGGCGCGCGATCCCCGTGACATCAGCGCGGCCGATATTATCGATGCCCTTGATGGGCCTGTTTCAATAACCGAATGCAGCGCCAGCGATAGTCAATGCAAGCACGAAGATGTTTGCAGCGTTGGCGGTGCGTGGCAACGCGTAAATGTCGCAATAAGGCGAGCACTCGGCGATGTTTCACTCAGCGACTTGGTGCGCAGCAATAGCCCTACTCCGCAGTTTCGTTTTGCCGGCCTGCCGATCACTGTGGAAAACAAAAGACCATGAGTTCTGAAAACCTCGAAAGCCTGGTCAACCGACGATACGAGCACGGCTTCGTTACCGACATTGCGACAGAAAGCCTGCCGCCCGGGCTAAACGAAGGTGTCGTCCGTGCCATCTCGAAGCGCAAAGACGAACCGGAGTTCATGCTGGAGTGGCGATTGCAGGCCTACCGGCAATGGCTGGAAATGATCGAACCCAAGTGGGCACACGTGCATTACCCGCCGATCAAGTTCAATGAAATTTCTTACTACGCCGCTCCCAAGTCCGATGACGATCGGCCGAAGAGCCTTGCGGAGGTTGACCCGAAGCTGCTTGAAACTTACGAAAAACTCGGGATCCCCTTGCATGAGCGCGCCAAACTGGCCGGGGTGGCTGTTGATGCCGTTTTTGACAGCGTGTCGGTTGCCACAACGTTCAAGGGGAAGCTCGCCGATGCCGGCGTCATATTCTGTTCGTTCTCGGAAGCGGTGCGTGAGCACCCGGAGCTCGTCAGGAAATATCTGGGCAGTGTTGTACCTCGGCGCGACAATTTCTACGCCGCCCTGAACTCTGCTGTGTTCAGTGATGGTTCGTTTGTCTATATCCCTAAAGGCGTTCGCTGCCCAATGGAATTATCGACCTACTTCCGCATCAATGCGGCCAATACCGGACAATTCGAACGTACCCTGATCATCGCCGATGAGGGCAGTCACGTCAGCTACCTTGAGGGTTGCACGGCGCCCATGCGCGATGAAAATCAACTGCATGCGGCCGTTGTGGAGCTCGTTGCGCTTGAAGGCGCCGAGATCAAGTACTCGACGGTCCAGAACTGGTACCCCGGCGATGAGAACGGCGTTGGTGGAATCTATAATTTTGTCACCAAGCGTGGCGATTGCCGTGGCGACAATTCCAAGATTTCCTGGACCCAGGTTGAAACTGGATCGGCAATAACATGGAAATATCCCAGTTGTCTCCTGCGCGGCGAAAATTCAGTTGGCGAGTTTTACTCAGTCGCCGTTGCGAACAACATGCAGCAGGCGGACACCGGGACCAAAATGATTCACATCGGCGCCAATACCCGGAGCACGATTGTTTCCAAGGGTATTTCTGCCGGGAAGGCACAGAACGCCTATCGTGGTCTCGTCAAAGTGATGCCGCAAGCGCACGGTGCCCGCAACCACACGCAGTGCGACTCATTACTGATCGGCAAGGAATGTGGCGCACATACTTTCCCTTATATGGAAATCAAGAACCCATCCGCCAGAATCGAACATGAAGCGACGACATCAAAAATCTCCGCCGACCAATTGTTCTACTGTCGACAACGTGGCCTCTCGGAAGAAGATGCCGTCAACATGATTGTGAACGGCTTTTGTAAAGACGTTTTCAAACAGTTACCGATGGAATTTGCCGTCGAGGCGCAGGCGTTATTAAACGTCAGCCTTGAAGGCGCTGTCGGTTAGATTTAGTCAGGAATTGTAATGCTCGAAATCAGCAACTTGAAATGTCGCATCGGCGACACCGAAATTCTCCGCGGCCTGTCTTTGTCTGTAAAGGCAGGTGAAGTGCACGCCATCATGGGCCCCAACGGGTCCGGCAAAAGTACGCTGGCACAGGTGATTGCGGGCCACGAGAGCTATGTCGTGACCGGCGGCACAGTAACCTACAAGGGCGGCGACCTTTTGAATCTGGCACCAGAAGAACGCGCTCGCGAGGGTATTTTTCTCGGCTTTCAGTACCCCGTCGAAATAGCAGGAGTCAATAACGCCTATTTGCTCAAGGCCGCCGTGAACGCCAAACGCAAACACCAGGGCCTGGGCGAGATCGATGCGTTCGAGTTCCTCAAGCTCGCACGAGAAAAAATGGCAATGCTCGGCATGGACCCAAAATTCCTGAATCGAGGTGTCAACGAAGGTTTCTCGGGCGGCGAGAAGAAGCGCAACGAAATCCTGCAAATGGCGATGCTGGAACCGAGCCTGGCTATCCTCGATGAAACGGATTCCGGACTCGACATCGACGCGCTCAAATCGGTCGCGGAAGGAGTCAATACCCTGCGTAAACCCGACCGTGCCATCGTCCTTGTCACTCACTATCAGCGCTTGTTGGACTACATCGAGCCCGATCACGTTCATGTGCTGTCTGAAGGGCGGATTATTCGCTCCGGTGACCGGACACTGGCGCTCGAGTTGGAAGAAAAAGGCTACGACTGGGTACGTAAGGCAGCGCGCGCATGAAGCAGGCAACGCTATCCGCGGACGCACTCAGAGGAGCGGTCCTGCGCCTGCCAGCCAATGCCTTGGCGGCTACACGTGAGGCCGCGCTGGCGAACCTTGATGAGCACGGCCTGCCAACTCCACGACACGAGGACTGGAAATATACGGACCTCACCTCCGCAATCGATATCAGCAATCGCTGGCTGGCGAACGGTGCTGCCACGGCCTCAGCCGACCATCTCCGCGAGGCCATAGAGTTGATAGCACAGTCGATTGACGCTAATTGGTTGATCGTGGCAAACGGCATCATCGACACCACGCGTTTCAATCCGGAATCCGGAATCGACATCGAACGATTCAGCGAATCAGCAGCGCCGTTCGTCATGGACCGACCACTGGCCGATCTGAACGCCGCATTGCTGCACGATGGGCTGCGGGTGCACATCCATGCTGCGACCGAAAAGCCTCTGGGCCTGCTTATCATCGATGAAGCGAATGCCGGAGCAGCGGTATCGCAGGCCAATGTTGACATCGAAGTCGCGCCGGGATGTGACGCCGAGATCGTCGAATATCAA
>JALHUQ010000381.1 GCA_022866645.1 Woeseiaceae bacterium
TGGAATCCGCGCCTTCTGGTTCAACCCCAATAACCTCCGAGTCAGGTCGCAGCTGCTTGACGGCGTTGGATATTCCGCCGATTAAGCCACCTCCACCGACAGGAATGATGATCGTGTCGAAGTCTTCTACCTGCTCGCATATCTCAAGGCCTACTGTGCCCGTTCCCAGAGCGATGGATGGCCCCTCAAAGGGATGAACGAAAAATCTGCCTTCTTCGTCCCTGATTTTTTCTGCAATTTCGAAGGCCTCATGAACATCGTCAGCCAATACCACTTCGGCACCGTAAGCCTTGCATGCCGCAATTCGACTGGGATTAGCCGAGCGCATCATGACGACTTTCGCCGTTGTGCCGACGGCCTGCGCTGCAAACGCCACAGCGATGGCATGATTACCGGCACTGACAGCCGTTACCCCACTCCGGCGCCCCTCGTCCGACAGGCCGTAGAGAGTTGCCAGCGCGCCACGGGCTTTGAACGTCCCCGTTCGCTGCAGAAATTCAAGTTTCGCGAATACTTTGGTGCCGCCACCCATACTTTCTTCAATGGCGGGGCAGCGTATGACCGGCGTTCGCAATGCCTGCTCAGTCAAGCGATCACGCAAAGCGCGAATCTCTTCGATATTAGGTCCAGATTCGTTCATTTATTATGTAAACTGCCACAACGCATCTTGACTTGCGCTGCTCTTAAGAGTGAATTAGGCCAATAGGGCGAACTGTGGCAGAGAATCCACTGTCGCGAAAGTCGCTACGAGCCAATGTATGGAACTAGATGATCTGTCGCAATCCGGGATTCGACGAATAGCCGACTATTCGCCGTACCTGGATCAATTAGCCGGCCTCGCCCAGCAAATGGGCCTGCGGCAGCGCAGCAACCTGACGCACGTTGAATCGGCGCTGCGTAGCCATTGGTCCCTAGGTCAAAACAGCATCCTAAGCTGGGTGCCTTTGGACCAGAGCATACTGATCCTCGTCGTGCCCCACTACGCGATTGCCGAATACACGACGCCGCAGGCAGGCAATATGCCGCCAAAAGTGTCGCCGCGATTCATCACCGAGCTGATCTCAGGTGACCGGCAGCTTACGATTTCTCAAATGCAGAAAGTCGCGCGTTTGCTTGATGTCGAACCCAAGAAGATTGTGTTACGAGTTCCATTGGAGGGTAGCGTTGTCGAAACGAAGATCATCGAGAAGATGATCCGAAAATACGGCATCAATTACGTACCGAGCCGAGCCGTGACGCTGTTTGATATTGTTGGTTTCAGCCTGTTGACGCCGTTTGAGCAGATGACGCAACTCAATAGCCTTTCATACTCGCTGAACTCGGCGCATGCGAAGATGCTCGAAGCTGACGTCAATATTGACTTTGCACGTTCCTCAAGCGGTGATGGATTTTATATCTGGAATCGGGACGAGGGTCTTGAGGCAAGCATCAACCTTTATCACTTCATGCATATCGTGCTCGCTGACAATGCAATTGCGCGCAGCAAATCGACATCGAAAGCCGTGCCACGATTACGTGCTTGCTTTCATGTCGGCAGTTGCTACGAATTTCATCAGGCAGAAGGCTTAAACCCTACCACACACGATTTCATCGTCGGCGACGTGACCATCGAACTCGCACGCATGATCGACGCGGCCCTGCCCGGCCAAATTCTGGTTGGCGACTTCATGGCAGACATTGAGATAGAAAATGATAAGGGCGAAATTACAGTCCAGCCCAACGTCGATGCCGTGACATTTCTGCGACGAGCGCAAGGTAATCTGCCGCGGCTGAGCGGAATGGTGTTATCCGGTGAGCGCGTCACGGCTATCAAGTGCTACCTGACTGGCGAAAACATGGGTGGCGGACAATTCAATATCCGGCGCCTCACGATAAAAGACAAACACGGGCTGTCGCGCGTCGCATTTAATGCCAAGGTCAATATCTATCGCGAAACGGCGCAGCCGATCTTATTAGGCATTCAGGATAAGAAACTGCCAGTTCACATTCCGGTCTAGTCAGTCGACAGGCGTCCGGGGGTCCGATCAAAAATTGGTCGGGGCGAGAAGATTCGAACTTCCGACCCCCACAACCCCATTGTGGTGCGCTACCAGGCTGCGCTACGCCCCGACCGATGTGCAGGATTTTCGGCTAACGACCGCTCCTGCAGGGCAGCAATGATACGTGCCGCGATTGGACTTGGAAAGCAAGGATTTTAACGCCGAAGAATCTTGAGGACTTGTTCAAGTTCCATGCGTATCTGTTTGATTATCTGCTGACTTTGAGTAACGTCCGACTTGGCATCATCGCCCGTAAGACGTTGGCGAGCCCCGCCGATCGTGAAACCCTCGTCATAGAGGAGACTTCTGATCTGGCGAATAATCAGAACATCCTGACGCTGATAATAGCGTCGATTACCTCGGCGCTTCACAGGTTTCAGTTGTGGGAACTCTTGCTCCCAATACCGAAGTACATGCGGCTTGACCGCACAAAGGTCGCTGACTTCACCTATCGTGAAGTAGCGCTTACCCGGTATTGGAGGAAGTTCGTCGTTATTCCCCGGTTCCAGCATATGCTTCTACTCGGGCCTTTAGTTTTTGTCCTGGCCGGAAGGTCACCACTCGGCGAGCGCTGATTGGAATTTCCTGTCCGGTTTTCGGGTTTCTACCAGGGCGTTGTTTTTTATCCCGAAGATCAAAATTCCCAAATCCGGAAAGTTTGACCTGCTCCCCAACTGCGAGTGATGCACGCAGTTCCTCATAAAACATATCAACCAGTTCGCGAGCTTCTCTTTTGTTTAAACCAAGTCCATCAAACAGCGACTCGGCCATATCCGCTTTTGTCAGTGCCATTTTGATTAGTCTCTCAGAACTGCTGCGAATTGATCTTTTAATTTCTTGACTGCCGCGGCCATAACTTTATCCGCATCATCGTCAGTAAGGGTGCGCGATGTCTCCTGTAAAATCAAGCCCATTGCGACGCTTTTTCGTCCAGCTTCTATGCCTTTGCCCTTATAAATGTCAAAAATCCTGACACCTTGAATCAGCTCCGGTGAGGTCGCTGCGACAGCCGCCAGCAACTCGTCGGCAGAAATTTTGTCGTCGACGATCACAGCGATGTCGCGACGAATTGCAGGAAATTTCGACACCGAAATGGCAACCGCCGGTGTTGTTGCCAGCGCTTTGGCCGCATCGAGTTCAAACAAATACACAGAACGCTTCAGGTCGAAAAGTTTAGCGAGTGTCGGATGCAATTTGCCGACAACACCGATCACTTCGTTGTTGCGAACAATTTCGGCCGTTTGCCCCGGTTGCAATGCCCTGTGTCTGGCGGCGATGAAATCGAATTCGCCGCTGCCGGATGTGAGCGCCAACAATGCCTCGACATCTGCTTTTATATCAAAGAAATCAACACTTTCAGAGGCGGTCGCCCACTGTTCCGGGTTCACCGATCCAGAGGCAAGTCCGGCAATTCGCAGAACTTCAGTATGCGCACTCAGGCTACCGTGGAAGGACTTGCTCATCTCGAACAATCGCACTCGATCTTGCTGGCGCGCGTTGTTAGCCGCTGCCGCCGCAACCATGCCTGGCCACAACGAGGCACGCATAACTGCCATCTCTGAGGAAATCGGATTGCTCAAAACCAGTTGCGATTCGGAGCCGGTGAACGCGGCATCGACTGTCGCATCAATAAAGCTGTACGTCACTACTTCCTGATAATCGCGAGCAATCAGCGTGGCGGCAACCTGCTCCATGTCCACTCTTGATTCGGTGACTGTCGCCAACGGTATTTGCGAGTAGGCGGTTGTTTCGGGAATTGAGTCATAGCCATGAATTCGGGCGACTTCTTCTATCAGATCAGCCTCAATCGCGATATCAAAGCGATAGCTTGGAGCCAAAACGACCCAACCATCGACTGTCGATTGTACCTTCATGTTCAACCGTGCCAGGATTTGGACGACCGTTTCATCAGCAATAGTGAGCCCCAACAATCTTCTTAGACGATCTTTTCGAAGCGTGACTGGCGAACTTACTGGTAGATGATTTTCATCCATCTGATCGAGCAGAGGACCGGCATCGCCGCCTGCGATTTCGAGTAGTAATTGCGTTGCTCGCTCGACAGCTCTGCCCTGACCTGATGGATCAACGCCGCGCTCGAATCGCATTGAAGCATCGGTGTGCATTCCATAGGTGCGAGCCCTGCCCGCCATAAATTCCTGCGGCCAAAATGCGGCCTCGAAAAAAACATCGGTAGTCGCATCGGAGACAGCGGTCGTAAGACCACCCATAATGCCGGCCATACCGATGGGACCGCTGTCGTCAGTAATGATCAGCGTGTCCTCATTAAGATCGACTTCTTTTCCATCCAGCAACGTGACTTTTTCGCCCGCTTTTGCGAACCGCGGTCGAATCGTCCCTTTCAGGAGGCTGTGATCGTAAGCATGCAAGGGCTGACCGAGTTCAAGCATGACAAAGTTTGTAATATCGACCACGGGCGATATAGCCCGCAGACCTGCCCGTCGCAGACGCTCGGTCATCCAGATCGGCGACCGGGCCTGTGCATCAATTCCGCGAATCACGCGACCTGCGAATCGCGGACACCCGGCTGGCTCTACTAACTCTACGGATTGAGTGTCCTCAATCGTTGCAACCACGCTCACACCGGATGCGATTTTGAGTTCAGCGCCGGTCAGCGCCGACACGTCCCGCGCGATGCCCAGCACGCTGAAGCAATCGCCGCGATTTGGCGTCAGACTCAATTCAAAAACTGCGTCCGGCAGATCAAGAAAACCAACAAGGGATGATCCAACCTCGGCGCTTTCCGGCAAGCAAAGGATGCCGTCAGACTCAGCTCCAAGTCCCAGCTCAAGCGATGAACAAAGCATGCCATTTGAGACCACGCCGCGAATCTTCGCTTGCCGAAGTTTCACGCCATTCGGCAGGGTAACTCCAGGTTTCGCAAAGGCGGCCTTCATTCCCTGCACGACATTCGGCGCCCCGCAGACAACGTCCACCAGTTCGCCGCTACCATCGTTGACTTTGCAAAGACTTAGCTTGTCCGCGTCCGGATGTTTGGCAACCGATGTGACTTCGGCGATGACAACATCAGCTATGCCATGCCCTTCAAATTCAATGCCATCGACTTCGTGCCCCAGCATCGTCAGCTGATGGCCTAAGGCCTCAGTTTCAAGATCGGGGTTGACCCATTCACGTAACCAGGATTCTGCAATCTTCATCGCGACTACCTGAACTGCCGAAGAAAGCGCAGATCATTCTCAAAAAATGTTCTGAGGTCCGATACGCCGTAACGCAGCATCGCCAATCGCTCAATACCGATACCGAATGCATAGCCTGTGTATTTTTCAGAATCGACGCCGGCGCTCTCCAGGACGTTTGGATGCACCATGCCGCATCCCAGTATCTCGAGCCACCTGCCCTCGCCCCAGCGGACGTCGACTTCCGCCGACGGCTCAGTGAAGGGAAAGTATGACGGTCGAAATCGCAATTCGGCCTTGCGCTCGAAAAATGCTTCCACGAACTCGTGCAATACCGCTTTCAAATTCGCGAAACTGATGTTTTCGTCTATGACCAGCCCTTCGACCTGATGGAACATCGGCGTGTGAGTCTGATCGGAGTCGCATCGATACACGCGCCCGGGCGCTATGATTCGGATCGGCACACCCTCCTCGGCGATCGATCGAATTTGCACTGGCGACGTGTGCGTCCGGAGTAGATTACCGCCCGGAAAATAAAACGTGTCGTGCATCGCTCTGGCAGGATGGTTGTCGGGAATATTCAGTGCCGTGAAGTTATGAAATTCGTCTTCGATTTCAGGGCCTGAGCGAACCCCGAAACCAGCATTGGTAAATATTCTTTCAATGCGCGACTGAGCGCGTGATACCGGATGTCGGCCTCCTACCGAAAGCCCGCGGCCAGGCAGCGAGACATCAACGGCGTCGGCTGCCAGACTGGCTTCCAGCGCTGCATTCTCGAGGAACTCGCGACGTTCGATAAGACGGATTTGTACGGCTTGCTTGGCGAGGTTGATTTCCTGGCCAGCACTGGCGCGCTGGCTTGCCGGCAGCTGTCCCAAGGCCTTAAGGCGCTCTGTAAGCTCGCCTTTCTTACCCAGATAGGAAACCCGGACCGCGTCCAGCGCGGCAAGATCAGTCGCTGCGTCGATTTCAGACGCGGCTTGGTCGATGAGCTCACTGAGTGCCTGCATTTGAAGTGCCTTGTGCCGGGCGCGTCACAGCGCGCCCGACCCAGGATTCACGCAGCAGCGGTCTGTTGTTCGAGACCGGCCTTGGCCGCAGCCGCAATCGCGCCGAAGGCTTCGGGATCGTGTACAGCGATATCCGCCAGAACCTTACGGTCCACTTCGATCTGAGCCTTGTTCAGACCATTGATCAGGCGACTGTATGACAAGCCATGCAGGCGAGCCGCAGCGTTGATACGTGCGATCCACAATGCGCGAAACTGACGTTTGCGTTGATGGCGGTCACGATACGCGTATTGACCCGCTTTGATAACCGCCTGCTTGGCGGTCTTGAACAATTTGCTACGCGCGCCGTAATAGCCCTTCGCTTGATCGAGGACTTTCTTATGGCGGGCTTTGGCAGTTACGCCTCTCTTAACTCTGGCCATTTCTCAATCTCCTCTTAACTATAAGGGAGCATGCGGCGCACGCTCTTTACGTCGGAATCGGCCACCTGCAGGGTTGCACCCAGATGGCGCTTACGCTTCGACTTCTTTTTGGTAAGGATATGATTGAGATGAGCTTGAGCGCGCTTAAAGCCACCCTTGCCCGTCTTCTTGAAGCGCTTGGCCGCGCCCCGATGGGTTTTCATCTTCGACATTTGCTTTCCTTTGGCCGTACTACGTACCGGACTATTCCGGCCGCTGCAGGCGGGTAGCGCGTTCCGGGTTGTCACACCCTTCGGCGATTACTCACTTTTCGTGAACTTCATTAATGCTTTTTTGGTGCGATAACCATGACCATTTGCCGTCCTTCCATCTGTGGCATTTGCTCCACCGTACCGTAGGGTTCCAGATCATCTCTGACCCTGGTCAGCAGCTGAGCGCCCAATTCCTTGTGCGCCATTTCGCGGCCTCTGAATCGCAACGTGACTTTGGTCTTGTCACCATCGACAAGAAAATCCACTAACTTCCTGAGTTTGATACGGTAGTCACCTTCTTCGGTCCCAGGACGAAACTTGATTTCCTTTATATGAACCTGCTTTTGTTTGCGCTTCGCAGACTGTGCCTTCTTGTTCTGTTCAAACAGGTACTTGCCGAAATCCATGATTCGACACACCGGGGGCTCGGCATTGGGCGATACTTCAACAAGATCCAGGCCTTCTTCTTTCGCAAGAGCAATGGCGGCTCTAAGCCCCAAAACACCTGCCTGTTCACCGGCCGAGTCAATAACTCGAACCTCAGCGGCCTCGATTTCATCATTGCGCCTTACACGCTTTGTAACTGCGATACCCAAATCCTCCGGAAACCCAACAATTCCAACACTTTCAGGCCACATCAAAAGGCCGCAGCCAGTGCGGGAACGCGATTCTATATAGGCGCAAAGCAGGATACAACCATGGAAAGGCCGATTTTCGTAAAAAAATCAGGCACAAACAGAGAATTGGTGGGCGATAGTGGTTTCGAACCACTGACCTCCACGATGTCAACGTGGCGCTCTACCCCTGAGCTAATCGCCCTATTCAATGCCTCCCCTGTTGGGGGACGCGTAAGATACTGACTCGATTGGTGGACTGCAAGACCTGTCGGCGCCCTAAACGGGCCTCAGGCCCAATGCAAAGTCACGCATGCGTTGAATCTCGTCGCGCAGTCGTGCCGCCTTCTCAAATTCGAGGTCTCGGGCGGCCTTCAGCATCTGTTTTTCAAGTTTGTCGGCCTTACTGATCAGTTGCTCGGGACTCAGAACGTCGTACGGCACCTGATCTTCACCGACCATTCGTTTTTCGGTATCCGGCGATGGGTAAGCGGACTCCATTATATCCGTCACTTTCTTGACGATGGATTCGGGTTTGATGCCGTGTTCCGCATTATGCGCTTCCTGCCGTTCCCGCCGCCGCCGGGTCTCCTCCAGGGCTCGCTCCATCGATCCTGTCATCTTGTCCGCGTACAAGATCGCCTTGCCGTTGATGTGCCGAGCTGCCCTGCCCATCGTCTGTATCAGGGATCGGTCCGACCGCAGGAAGCCTTCCTTGTCCGCATCCAGAATCGCGACCAAAGAGACCTCGGGCATATCCAGTCCTTCACGCAATAAATTGATACCAACCAACACATCGAAAGCACCCAAACGAAGGTCGCGGATGATCTCGGTACGCTCAACCGTCACTATATCCGAATGCAGGTAGCGAACACGAACGCCATGTTCCTGCAGGTAATCGGTAAGATCTTCCGACATACGCTTGGTCAGCGTCGTAATCAGGACGCGCTCCCCAACGGCAACGCGCTTTGAAATCTCGGACAGTACATCGTCCACTTGCGTCCGCGCGGGACGAACTTCTACTTCCGGATCTACCAGCCCGGTGGGCCTGACCAATTGCTCAACGACGTTGTCTGAGAACTCGCCCTCGTACTTTCCGGGCGTCGCTGAGACAAACAGCGTTTGCGGAGACAGTCTTTCGAATTCGTCAAATCGCAGTGGTCGGTTATCGAGTGCGGATGGCAAGCGAAAGCCATGTTCGACCAGCGTCTCTTTGCGCGATCGATCACCTTTGTACATTGCTCCCAATTGCGGCACGGTGACATGGCTTTCGTCTATCACAAGTATGGCGTTTTCGGGGATGTAGTCGAACAAACAAGGCGGTGGTTCACCCGCACTGCGACCCGACAGATAGCGAGAATAATTTTCGATGCCGGAGCAGTAGCCCAGCTCCCTGATCATCTCTAAATCAAACGAAGTTCTCTGCTCAAGTCTTTGAGCTTCCAACAGTTTTTGATTGGACCTCAGATATTCCAGACGATCCTTGAGTTCCACCTTGATGAGCTCGCAAGCCTCCAGCAATCGCTCTCGTGGCGTCACATAGTGGCTCTTCGGGAAGACCGTCAACCGCGGAACGCGACGAACGACTTCGCCGGTCAGTGGATCGAAATAGGACAGAGACTCTATTTCATCATCCAGAAGTTCGACACGAACCGCGTCCCGCTCGGATTCGGCTGGGAAGATGTCGATCACATCCCCTCTCACACGATACGTTCCGTGTGCAAAATCGATGTCGTTGCGCGTGTATTGCAGTTCGGCAAGTCGGCGCAGCAGGTCACGCTGGTCAGTGCGATCGCCGCGCACCAAATGCAGGACCATGCTGAAGTAGGCCTCGGGGTCGCCCAATCCGTAAATCGCCGATACCGTCGCCACGATGATGACGTCGGGTCGCTCGATTAGCGCCTTGGTTGCGGACAGTCGCATCTGCTCGATGTGCTTGTTGATCGACGCATCTTTTTCGATGTAGGTATCGGAACTCGGTACGTAGGCCTCCGGCTGATAGTAGTCGTAGTAGGAAACGAAATATTCGACCGCATTCCGTGGAAAGTACTCACGCATCTCGCCGTAGAGCTGCGCCGCTAAGGTTTTGTTGGGCGCCAGGATAATTGCCGGGCGTTGTGTCCTTGCGATGATACTGGCGACGGTAAATGTCTTTCCCGAGCCGGTAACGCCCAGCAAAGTCTGCCGCGCGAGACCGTCATCCAGCCCTTCCAGTAATCCTGAAATCGCTTTTGCCTGGTCACCTGCCGGCTCGTAATCGGCGATCAGGGTCAGGCGATCGCGGTCATCGCTGAGTTTGTTGGGAAGGTCTGTAGATTGACGTACCATAGAAGTGCATTTTCAAGGGGCAAGCGAGTGAGTTTATCAGTTTCCAAACGCATGGCAGCCATCCGGCCATCACCGACCGGCGCGGTACTGGCGCTTGCAGCGGAATTGCGAGCCGCCGGCAGGGATATCATCAGTCTGGGGGCCGGCGAACCCGATTTCGACACGCCCCAGCACATCAAGGAAGCCGCGTATAAAGCCATCGCCGATGGCGAGACGAAATACACGCCGATCGACGGTACTACCGAGCTAAAAGCGGCTATTCGGCAAAAGTTTGCCCGCGAGAATCAACTGGACTATAACGCGGCTCAAATTATCGTTTCCAGCGGCGCCAAGCAGTGTCTGTTTAATCTCTGCATGGGGCTGTTATCCCCCGGAGACGAGGCAATAATTCCGGCGCCCTATTGGGTCTCGTATCCCGATATGGTTCGACTGGCCGGCGCTGAGCCAATTATCGTCGCGGCAGGCATCGACGAGAACTTCAAGATTACGCCGGAACAATTGCAGTCCGCGATCTCCGAGAGAACCCGTTTGCTGATCCTCAATAGTCCCAGCAACCCAACTGGCGCGAGCTATTCGAAAATCGAATTACAGGCATTAGGGGTGATCCTCGCTGATCATCCGAATATTGTCATCGCTGCCGATGATATCTACGAGCACATCTACTGGGGCGACGACCCGTTTTGCAGTTTTGCTGCGGCCTGCCCCGATCTCTATAACCGAACTGTGACCACCAACGGTGTGTCCAAGGCCTATGCGATGACGGGTTGGCGTATCGGTTATGCCGCGGGTCCCAAAGAACTCATCACCGCAATGAAAACGATCCAGAGCCAGAGCACGTCGAATCCCTGCAGTGTGTCGCAGGTGGCGGCAATGGCCGCATTGTTGGGTGATCAATCGTCAGTCATCGAAATGACGGCAGCGTACAAGGCACGCCACGATTTCGTGGTCGACGCATTGAATGCTATTGATGGTTTTGAATGCCGCCGTGGTGAAGGTACGTTTTACGCGTTTCCTCGGGTAACAGCGGCCCTTAAACGCAGGGGCCTGGCAAGTGACACCGAGCTCGTAGAACTCCTTATCGATGAAGCCGACGTCGCGTGCGTACCCGGCAGCGCCTTTGGTGCAGCGGGATACATTCGGCTCTCATTCGCCTGTTCGATGAATACACTCGAAGAGGCCGTCAATCGTATAAAACGAGCCGTTTCAACTTGACTTCAGCCCCCCTCTGAACCAAAATCCCGGCCCGCACCTTAGAGCAATCAGCCTGGGTGTTGACCTATTCCCCGATAGCTCAGTGGTAGAGCGATTGACTGTTAATCAATTGGTCCCTGGTTCGAGTCCGGGTCGGGGAGCCATATTCGAGAAAGCCCTCTTTGCGAGGGCTTTTTTGTGTCTGCTATCCACGGTCGATAGAAAACTAGAAGCGTTCAGATACTCTTGCCGCTTCGGGTCGACCCAACAGGAGGTCCCATAGATATCGCGCCCGAGCCAGAAAGTCGAGCTGCATAACAAAAAGAGCGGGTATCAGAAACAAGGTAATGAAAGTCGCGAATATGATGCCGAAACTCAGGGAGATGGCCATCGGAATCACGTACTGCGCCTGCACACTTCGCTCCAGAAGTATCGGCATGAGGCCGGCTGCTGTCGTAATTGACGTCAGGATAATTGCGCGAAACCGTTTCGTGCCGGATTCAATGATTGCCTGCCTGAGCGGCACTCCTTCCTGTCGCGCGTGGTTTATAAAATCGACCATGACGAGACTGTCATTAACGACCACCCCGGCCAGAGCAACGAGCCCAAACAACGAGAACATGCTGATTGCCTTACCCATCAGGACATGACCAATGACGGCCCCAATCAGTCCGAACGGAATAACCGACATGATGATCAAAGGCTGGCCGTAGGAATGCAGTGGTATCGCTATCAATGCGTAAATAAGAAAAAGTGCGGCAATTGATGCGACGGTGATATTGCGCATGAAGTCCTGTTCTTCCTGGCTTGAGCCCTCAAGACCGTAGCTAACGCCGGGATTGCGCGACAATAGCTCCGGAATGTACTCATCAGAAATCGATTTGATAATCTCACCCGGTTCGGCAATCTCGGTGTCAAGGTCGGCTGAAACCGTGACCGTGCGTTCGCGATTCAGTCGCGTAATACTTGCGTAACTATTCCCAAAGGAAATGTCAGCAACCGACTGGAACGGCACTTCCTCGCCGGTCGGTGTTCGAATGCGCATGTTCTCAAGGTCCGAAACAGAGCGACGGTCTTCCCGCGGATAGCGAACCATGACCTTGAGTTCATCCTTGCCGCGCTGTATTCGTTGTGCTTCTTCGCCATAAAACGCCTGGCGCACCTGACGGCCAAGCGATGAAATCGTGAGCCCAAGCGCCTCAGCCCCAGGTTTGATCGACAATCTGATTTCCTGGCCGCCGGCCACGGATGAATTGCGAATATCGGAAACACCATCAAACTCGGCGAGCTTCAGTTCCAGCTCACTTGCGGCGCTTTCCAAGGCGACAAAGTTGTCGCCGCTAAGCCTGAAACTCAAAGGCGCGCCACCGCCGAAATCATCGCCACCCGAAAATGTCAGTTCCTTTACGCCGGGAATATCGCCGACCTTTTTTCGCCAAAGTTTTGCTATGTCGTCACCGTTCAACGGGCGGTCCTCGATCATAGGCATCTCAGCGAAGGCGAACGCCCCTGTATCGCTGTTCGTAAACGACCCAACGTGGCTGATCATCGGCTCCAGATCCGGGTTCGCCACAATGTACTCTTCGTTCAGAGTAAGTATCGCGGCTTCGATCCTGTCCAGAGCCGCATTACGAACCTCCGGCGCCGTTCCGTTCTGCATTTGTAAGTTCATCTGAATGAAATCACCGGGCACCTCCGGAAATAGAACGACCCTGACGATTCCACTATTCAACAATCCGGCCGTCACAATCAGAATGGCTGTGAATGAAGCAACAGTTACGCCCCGGTTGTCGACGGCCCACTCCAGCAATGGACGGTAGTGGTTGTCGATCAGCCTTCGCAGGCCGTGTTGAGTGTGCCGTTGTATCTTCAGGAAAAACCGGGGGATGCGCTCAAAAAATCCGATCGGACGTTGCGGATGAAACAAGTCGTCTTCGTCGATCGGAGCCAGGTTGGTGTGCACCAGATGAGCAGGCAGGATGAGCTTGGATTCGACCAGCGAAAAGAACAAACACAGAATGACAACCATGGACATCGCTTCAAAAAACGGCCCGACGATCCCACCAATAAAAAGCATCGGAGCAAATGCCGCAATCGTCGTCAATACGCCAAATGTCGCCGGGGTAGCAACTTTTTTCGCACCCAGTACGACATTCTCGATCGTGTGCCCATCGGCTCGAATTGTGGTGTACACGCTTTCGCCAATGATGATCGCGTCATCGACGACGATACCCAACACTATGATGAAGCCGAACAGGCTGATCATGTTAACGGTGACTGGCCATGGACCGTGCGGCATCAACCACATCGCGCCAAGAAAAGTGATCGGGATTCCGAGAATGACCCATGCGGCAACTTTCATGCGCAAGAACAACGACAGCGTAAGGAATACCAGAAGTGCTCCCTGCCACATGTTCTTCAGCATCATGTTCAATCGGCCGCTGAGATAATGTGAGCGATCTACCCAGATATCCATTTTTACGCCGTCGGGCAAACTGCTGGTCTTTTCGTCAATATATTTTCGTACAGCGGCTGCTGTGTGCAGTTCATTCTGCTGGCCACTCGCTAACACTCTTAACGTAGCCGTGGGAGCCCCATCAAAACGGCCGAAACCTTGCGTTTCAACGAAGCCATCGTTTATCGTGGCGACGTCACCCAGCGTCAATCTCGTGCCGTCGGCAAATGTTCGCAATACCAGTTGATCGTATTCGACACCGGTATAAACCTGGCCTTCAGTCCGCAGCAGAATATCGCCACCGCTGGTATTGATTGTTCCGCCGGGAAGGTCAACCGAGGAATCCCGGACAGCCTGCGAAATCTCGGTCATCGTCAAACCGTATTGACGCAATACATGTTCCGAAACTTCGATGCTGATTTCGTACGCCCGATCACCAAGGTATTGAACTTGATTCACCTCAGGCATAGTCATCAGTTCGCTACGAACCTCCTGCGCGATAGACTTGCGAGCGAAGGCATCGAGATTCCCGTATATGGCGACGAATACCACATGAATCGGCACCTCCTCCTTGTAAATAACGGGCTTTTCAGCCAATCCGGGAAAGGTTGAGATTGCATCAACGCGAGTTTTGATTTCACTCAGGACTTCATTGATGTCCGCACCAGTCGATACTTCGGCGGTGACCGAACCCAGCCCTTCACGCGCGCGGGACTCAATTTTGACGATTCCTTTGACATCCTGAATCGCCTCTTCGACCTTGATGACAACGCCTTCTTCAACTTCCTGCGGAGCGGCACCAAGATAAGGAACTCGAACCTGTATCGTATTCAACTGGAAATCAGGCGTGGTCTGCTTACGAATGGTGAATACGGAGATAATGCCCGCGACAATAATAAACCACATCAGCAAGTTCGCTGCGACGTGATTCTCGGCAAACCACGCGATGATTCCCGATTGATTCGATACTCCGCGTGCTCTCACCGTTAGTCCTCTTCGTTTTGCGACGTTGGTTTGTCGTCTTCCACAGGTTCCGGATCCGGCCTGTCAGTCGTTCGCACCAACATTCCTGTCGATGGCGCTTCAATCGCAGTCAGGGAGATTCGTTCACCAACGGTTGCGCCCCCACCGATATAGGCATGCTCAGCATCAGCCCTGACAATATCGACTGACCGAATTTGCAGTTTGTTGTCATCATCGATGAACAAGACCTGATCGGAGCCGCGTAATGCGGAGCGTGGAATCCGAATGATCTCAGCAACTGTTGTCCCTTCAATTTCCGCGGCAACAAAAGTACCGATCGGCAGCGCCATGCCGTTAGCATGCAGCTGATAAGGGTCGTTAATCTGGGCGACCGCGTAAGTCACGCGGCTGTTCTCGTCCACAACGCCTTCGGATCTGACTATCCGAGCTTCCCAGCCAACCAATTGACCTTTTTGGATTGCCGACAATTTCACAGACGGCCCGGGGATGCTCCCGGTCTTCGATATATCTGCTGCAGCCGGTAGAGCAATGAAGGCCAGATCGTGATCAGTCAGCGGCAGCCGGATTTCAGCAACGTCAGTAGCGAATGTGATTCCAAGTCGCGTACCGGGATTCACGAATTGTCCGAGGTCTGCCTCCTTGCTCAATACCATGCCTTCATACGGCAAGCGAATGTGAGTACGTTCGAGGTTTCGCTGTGCACCGATCAGGTCTTCCTGTGCAGCTGCCAGCGCCGTCGCAGCCGAAGCTAACTCCGCCTCTGCGCGATAACCCTGGCTGCGCAACTTCCGTGCACCGTCGTATTCAATCTGTCGTTGAGCGACCAGCGCCTCAGCCCTTTTCACGGCGACGCTGTAATTCGTGGCGTCGATGCGCATCAGTTCTTCGCCTTTGGCAAATACGCCACCGGCAGTGAATTTCGGGGAAATACTGACGATCGAGCCAGATACTTCCGCACTGAGGATCGTCTGTGTCAGCGGACGAACTGTGCCCTGACTGCGGATCGAGAAGCTCGCTTCCATGCTTTCGAGTTGCATCACATCGACCAGCAACTCGCGTTTTTCGCTCTCCTTTTGGGGCGGTTCCGGCTTCATTTGCGACAACAGGCCAGCGACACCGACTGCGGAGACAATAATGACGATGACGAGTACAAGTCGCTGGGTACTGCGCTGCATGCGATAGGTCCGAGTGAGGCTTCCAGAAGGGCCGGTATTTTGAAGCTTTTTGATCAAAATGGCACGGCTTTGTTCGGCTAAAAATCGGCTTTTTCGGTCTCACGGCTCTAATCAGCGCGTCTGCATGGTAATACAGGAGTACGTCGCGATCCGCCATGCGCTGAATCCGGCTCGGAACTGCTTGCATCGTCGGTGGTCTGTCCCTGTACAATCCGCCGCTACTTTCACCCTGCTCCCGCAAAGCCTCCAGAGACCACCCTATGCCAAACATCCATCGCGTTTCACTGTTGACAGCTGCAGCAGTCTTAACCGTATTGTCCCTGTTTCCACGAATTGCTGACGCAACGGTTGTACAGTTTCAAACCGTACTCGGAGATTTCGAGGTCAACCTTTATGACAACGCTACGCCACGAACGGTGGCCAATTTCCTCAACTATGTGCAGACAGGCGGTTACACGGATTCAATAATTCATCGAGTTTCCCCAAATTTTATCGTTCAGGGCGGCGGCTTCAAAACTGACCTCAATGCGCAATTAAGTACTATTGCGGCCAATGCGCCAGTAGTGAACGAGCCGAGTTATTCGAACGTGCGAGGCACCATTGCAATGGCGAAACTGGGCGGTAATCCGAACAGCGCAACCAATCAATGGTTCTTCAATCTCGCCAATAATGCTGCAAATCTGGATAGCCAGAATGGCGGTTTTACCGTCTTTGGCGAAGTAACCGCCGGTGGCATGGCGGTCGTCGACGCAATAGCCGCGCTGCCGACGTTCCCCTTCGCGGCCCCAATGGGCGAGCTGCCATTACAAGGCTACAGTGCCAATGATTTTAATGGTGCAGTTCCGTTAACTAACTCGAATCTGATCATCGTCACAGCGGTCGTCGTGACCGACTCTACCGTGGACAGTGCTGGTGTGGCGGGACTGAATCCGACACCGACGACAGCCGCCAGTACCGGTGGTGGATCGCCAGCGAGTGGCGGTGGTGGTGGCGGTAGCATCAGCTTGCTGAGCTTGCTTGCTTTGTCCTTATTCGCCAGCCGACGAGCAGTGCGCCAATAATCGTTGGCCGTCGGCATCAATTTCCTCTGCGATTCATCATTTCTTCCTGCGCTCGCACTTTGATCGGTCGGCGTAGAAATGGTCGACTATATTCGCGAACGGTCACCGCGTAGCGGCAATCTCAATGACGACATTCCACATATAACGAACGAGTTCGATGAACTCCTTTTCAGATATTCGCTCATTGTCGCCGTGTGCGCCGAAACCACTGTTGATTTCCTCCACCGACCTGGCCGGCCCGACGCCGTAGCATTGCATGCCTTTGGCGCGCACCTGCGACATATCGGTTGCACCGGTGGACATGATAGGTAGTACCGTCGCCGAGGGATACATTTCGACAGCGACACGCTCAAGAGTCTCGAACATCTCGTTATCGATGGCTGACGGTGGAGCCGCTGGTCGGTATATGTGCTCTGGAATAATCTCTACTCGGTGGTCGTCGATCACCGCTGCCAGTGCAACGTAGAAATCCTCCACGCTCTCATCGGGCAACATTCGAATATCGAGAATCGCGCTCGCCTCAGACGGAATCACGTTCTTGCGAAATCCCGCGTCCATTACTGTCGGTACAACAGAGGTTCTGGAAATTGAATAATGATAGGGAAATGTTTCCAGAAAATGTTGCTGAATTGCGTCGCCTTCATCTGGATTCTCGACGTTCTTGTATCGGTACGCATCTTCCTCATTCGAAATTTCGGCCAATCTCTGAAAGTAGCTGCGCGTCGTGTCATTCAATCGAACTTCTGTTTGCCATGCGGCAGCCTTGGCGACAGCATTCGCAAGAATGGCCACAGAATTCGTGAGTGTCGGTACGGAACCATGCCCAGGTGTACCCCTCGCGACCAGCGTAACGCGACGTGGCATTTTCTCCGTGGTCTCGATTCCAACGATTTTTAGCTTGCCATCTTCAATAACGCTTTCCGCGCCTTCCGCCAGACAATATTCCGCATCAATAGCATTGAAATGTTTTTCGACCATGAAATTGATGCCGACTTCGGGCGTACCTTCTTCGCCGGATTCCGCCAATAAGATGACGTCCCGATCAAGCTTTACGTCGTATCGTTTTAACAATTTGACAACCATCAGTGCTGCCGCCAGGTTGTCCTTGTCGTCCAGGGTTCCACGGCCATAGATGTAACCATCCTGACGCAACCCGCTAAACGGATCCGCGTACCACTTCTCGGGCTGAACGCCGACGACGTCGGAGTGACCCATTATTAGAATCGGACGTTTCGATCCATTGCCCGTGATACGCGCAACCAGGTTGGCGCGCGACTCATCCAACGCATAGTTCGTAGACTGAATGCCCTCGATGGCGAGAACGCCTCCAAGATATTCGACAACCTTGGTCTCATTCCCGGGCGGGTTCGACGTGTCGATCTGAATCAAGTCAACCAGATGCCCCACGGCCTCAGCACCGACGTCCTCCCAATTGATGAGAAAGGCCTCCTGCGCACTTGCAACGCTGGTAGACAGCCCTAGCAATATTATAAAACTCAATAACTTATCTTTCATATCCACGCTGCATTAGATTTCTGGACTCTCGATAGTATATTAGGCGCTTATTACGGGCCCAATAACACTCACTAACTGGCCCAGGCAAAGGGCGAATCGCGGTCTGGAAATTCTTCATTTCGACAGTAGCGGTTTTCGTTGTCTGGATTGTGGGCAGTTTTTTGGTGCACGGATTGTCGGCGACAGCGTTGTCGTCATTATTGTCGCGCTGCTCGCGACTTTCCTGAACCGGAAAACCGCCCGAGACCTCAATCCGAGAGCACTTCCCTGAGGTGCTCTCGGAATCGTTTCCCGGTTTCCGGGTGACTCAGCCCGAAAGCAACGGTTGCCTGCAGATATCCAAGCTTGCTTCCACAGTCGTAGCGCACACCGCTGAACGAATAGGCATAAACAGGCGATTGGTCGAGCAACGCCGCGATGCCATCGGTAAGCTGAATTTCGCCACCAGCACCCTTACCAATATGTTGCAGCTTGTCGAATATCTCAGGCGCGAGCAGATAGCGTCCTACCACTGCCGAATCGGATGGCGCATCTTGCGGTGCTGGTTTCTCAACAATAGCGGTAATCCGGTTTTTGTCGCTCTTGTCGATCGCCACTATTCCATAGCTCGACGTGTCTTCACGCGGCACCGTCTCAACAGCAATAACGCTACCACCATGCTGAGCATGCAATTTAGCCATCTGCGAGAGGCAGCCCGGTGTTCCTGCAATCAGATCGTCCGCGAGATGCACAAAGAATGGCTCGTCGCCGATCGCTGCACGGGCACACAAAACGGCATGACCCAAACCCAGAGGTTTGCCCTGTCGTATGTAAATGCACGAAACGCCGGGGGGAACGATGTCCTGTATCGACTTCAGCAGATCGTCTTTGCCCGCTTCAGTCAGCGCCTGCTCAAGTTCCGGATCAGTATCGAAGTGGTCTTCAATAGCCCGTTTCGAACTGCCGGTGACGAACACGAGTTTGGTTGCTCCTGCCTCAATCGCCTCTTCGACCGCGTATTGAATTAGCGGTTTATCGACTATGGGCAGCATTTCCTTGGGACTCGCCTTGGTTGCAGGAAGGAAGCGGGTGCCACGACCGGCCACCGGAAAAACGGCTGCTTTGACTTTATGTGCCACCCAACTGCTCCAATGTTTCCAGACCGCACATCATAACTAACTTGGTGAGTCTGCGTCTTGAACAGCGTCACGCTCAGGAGCGGGAATTGGATCGCGCTGGCCTGGCCAGCGCGATCCTTTGGGGCCGCATGGGCTATTTCTTCTTGGACTCCGACACTTTGATATCGGATCGATTCCGTTCGAGTGTTTTCTCACCAATACCCTTCACAAGGGTCAGGTCGTCTGCAGTCCGGAAAGGTCCGTGTTTTTCGCGGTACTCAACGATCGCCTTGGCTTTGGAAAGGCCAATGCCATTCAGCTCGGCGGAAATGGTCTCTGCGTTCGCCGTGTTGATATCGACCTGCCCGGCGAACGAAAGCGTAGTCAACGACAACAAAACCAGCGCGGCCACTTTGCTTGCAACTCTCATCTTATGCTCCTTCATCTGTCATGGGAGAAGGGAGCATAGGCACGCAAGTCAGATTCGGCTGCCTGCAAACTGGCCGCGTTCGTATTGAAATGAAATTCGAAAAGACTTAGCGATTGGTAATACTGTGCTGCAACACGGTATCGAACTGAACCCTTGATGCGGGCCGTTGGGTTTCCCAGTTTCGGCAGCTCGGACACTGCCACAGCAAGCGCTGGCTCGAAAAACCACATTCCTGACACTGGTATCGTGGTGTCGCGCTGGCGAGTTTGGAAAGTGCGCGACGTACTTTGGCCAAGGCAGACACGTTCGATTTCTTGTCGCCTGTTGTCACTGACTGCATGTCGACGAACTCGCCCAATGTCGGCTCATTCAGCATGTATTGCTCGACACAATCATCAATCACGCCAATGCCACCCAAATCATTCACGATGGCCGTATAAGCAACCAACGCATTCATCTCCGGACTCTTCTTGAGCATCGCCAGAAGCGCTGACTCCAGTTCGGCCGTCGCGTTCTCGCGTACATAGATCGCAACGATTTCTGGCAAGGCTTCCGCAATCAGGTACGTGTTCTCGTCGATAATGCGATGGTAAAGTTTCAATGCGGTCTTGTTGTCGTCCATATCCCTGGCAATATGCGCTCGAGTCAACGCACCCCGCATAGTCCTCGGTCGACCGGCCTGAGCCTTCTTCACAAACTGACGAGCCGAAGCATAATCATTGTTTGCGACCGCCGCCTCCGCCAATTCGCAATGGTAATGAGCGATTTGCAATGCCAGGGAGCGACCACTCAATACTTCCAGGCGCTGCCCGGCATCGATCGCCTTGCTCCAGTCGCGCTCCTGCTCATAGATGCCGCCCAATGATTCCAAAGCCTGTACCTGAAACCGCGAGCCCTGCGCGAGCCGCACAAACAGTTTTTCGGCACGATCAAGAAGGCCGGCAGCCAAATAGTCTTTCGCCAGCGAATACAAAGCCTGATCTCGCTGTTCTGCGGCGAGATCGGGCCTGGCGATAATGTTCTGATGGATCCGGATTGCCCGGTCGATCTCGCCGCGGCGTCGAAACAGGTTGCCGAGTGCAAAGTGAGTTTCGATAGTTTTGTCATCGACTCGAACCATGCGCAGGAAATGTTCCAGTGCTTGATCGGTCTGCTCGTTGAGCAGGAAATTGAGTCCTTTCAGATAGTCGACATTCAGCGGTGGCGGTTTGTCTTCGTCACCACGTTCGCCAAATCGACCCGTGGCCCAACCAGCCGCGGCCAACAACAGGAACAGGCCCGCGAGATAAAAAGCGGATTCAGTCGGCATCGCTTAACGGCAGGTTTCGCAAACCACTGACTTCATTTTCAGACATGCGCAACGATCGACGAAGCATGCGGCGTTCGTTGGATATTTTGAATGCATACAAGCCCATGCATATAACACCGAAGAGCCAGCCGGCAGCGAAAGCAACCGTAAAAGCAAGAGATACAGGAGCGCTTAATTCCCAGTGCAGCAGCTTGATACTGACATCACCCGGGTTGCCGGCTGTAAATACGACCATCGCAGAAAATATCAGGAGGATCAGTAAAGCGAGCCCGATACGTTTGAGAATAATCAATTCTTGATGGGGAAGTGGTGACTCGCGTCCACACGCTCACGCAGGTCTTTACCGGGCTTGAAGTGCGGAACGTACTTGCCCGACAAGGCGACAGCTTCACCCGTCTTCGGGTTACGACCGATACGCGGTGGACGGAAGTGCAAAGAAAAACTTCCAAATCCTCTGATCTCAATGCGCTCTCCCTTTGCCAGGGAGTCACTCATAAGATCAAGCAGGTGCTTCACTGCCAGCTCGACATCTTTTGCAGGCAAGTGTTTTTGCTTGCGGGAGATTGCTTCAATAAGTTCTGATTTCGTCATTTTACCTATCGCCGTACCGTTTGATTATCGTAACCTACGGATAGTAAAGGTAATAATAGCCCGGACGGAGGTGTCCGGGCTAGCTTTTTTACTTATTATTTGCTTTTGCCGGACATCTTTTCCTTCAGAAGCTCGCCAAGCGTCGTTCCTACAGTGGCGGCGGACGAGTCAGTATTGTAACTACTGACCGCTTCCTGCTCCTCGTGGACCTCTTTGGCTTTGATGGAAAGCGCTATGGTGCGGGTCTTTCGATCGACATTGGTGAATTTGGCTTCAATTTCCTCGCCCACCTTTAACACCATCCGCGCGTCCTCAACCCGCTCGCGGCCAAGCTCAGACGCCCGCAGCGAACCGTATACGCCGTCACCAAGATCGACTACTGCGCCGCGCGCATCAACTTCGGTAACCGTACCGGTAACGATCGTATTCTTCGGATGGGCGGCAAGCCAGCCAGAGAAAGGGTCTTTCTCGAGCTGTTTGATACCCAGCGAAATTCGTTCGCGTTCAGAATCGATTGCGAGTACTGCCGCCTCGATCTCCTGGCCCTTCTTGTAATTTCGAACGGCTTCTTCGCCCGGGATATCCCAGGAAATATCAGAAAGGTGAACGAGGCCATCAATGCCACCGTCCAGTCCGATAAAGATGCCGAAGTCCGTGATCGACTTGATCTGGCCAGAGACTTTGTCGGATCGATTGAAGGTAGACGCAAATTCAGCCCATGGATTCGATATGCACTGTTTTACACCCAGCGAGATACGACGACGTTCTTCGTCGATTTCGATAACCATGACTTCGATTTCCTGGCCGATCTGGACAACTCGCGCCGGATTAACGTTCTTGTTCGTCCAATCCATTTCAGAAACATGCACCAAGCCTTCAACGCCATCTTCGATTTCAACAAAGCAACCGTAATCTGCGATGTTTGTCACTTTACCGAACATACGCGTCAGCGGCGGATAACGGCGCGCCAGGTCCTGCCATGGATCCTCACCCAGTTGCTTCATGCCGAGCGATACACGCTGGCGCTCGCGATCAAATTTCAGGATTTTGACGTCGATCTCCTGGCCAACCTCGACGACTTCGGAAGGATGCTTAACACGCTTCCAGGCCATGTCGGTTATATGCAGAAGTCCATCGATGCCACCAAGGTCGACGAAAGCGCCGTAGTCGGTAAGATTCTTGATAACGCCCTTGACCGTGTTGCCTTCCTGAAGATCTTTCAGGAGTTCTTCGCGCTCTGCAGAGAACTCTTTCTCCACGACAGCACGGCGCGAAACGACAACGTTGTTGCGACGCTGGTCCAGCTTGATGACCTTGAATTCGAGCTCTTTGCCTTCAAGGTAAGCGGGATCGCGAACCGGACGAACGTCAACCAACGAACCTGGCAGGAACGCCCGGACCTGATCAATTTCGACGGTAAAGCCACCTTTGACGCGGCCGTTGATGATGCCTTGAACTACAGCACCTTCTTCAAATGCTTTCTCAAGATCGATCCAGGTTCGCGCACGAATTGCCTTCTCTCGGGACAATTTGGTCTCACCGAAGCCATCTTCAACGGCATCCAGCGCGACTTCGATTTCATCACCTACGGCGAGATCAGCGAAATTCTTGTCGGTCTTGAATTGTTCTTTCGGGATAACGGCCTCAGATTTGAGACCTGCGCTGACGATGACGACATCGTCATTGATTGCGACTATGAGGCCGGTGATGATGGAACCCGGTTTTATTTTTTGACTGGCAAAACTCTCTTCAAATAACTCAGCAAAATTTTCAGACATGTTAGAAAAACCCAAGGGAAAAAATTTCCCACCCTTAACGTCGACAGGCGTCCTGCGACCGACGGTCATTACAAAAAAAGGAACGAACATCCTGTTCGATCCCATCCATTTCCCTGTTCAAGAATAGAGGTCTGCGACCCACCCGAGAACCGTATTGGTAACAGTCTCGATAGACTGTCCGGAGGAATCCAGAATTCTGGCGTCCGGCGCTGGTGTCAGCGGAGCTACCGATCGCTCGGAATCTCTGCGGTCACGGTCCTCTATGTCCCGTGAAAGGGCGGCAAGGCTAACACCCATACCCTTGTCTTTCAACTGCTTATGGCGCCTTCCGGCCCGTTCCTCAGCACTGGCGGTAAGGAAGATCTTCAGCGCTGCGGAGCGGAATACCTGCGTACCCATATCGCGCCCGTCCGCTACCAGTCCCGGCGCCATCTGGAAGGCTCTTTGGCGTTGCAAAAGAGCCGCCCGAACTGCCGGTATGACCGCGACGGTTGACGCTCCTGCGCCGGTTGACTCCTTGCGCACTTCTTGCGTTACATCCTCACCCGACAACCAAATGCGCTCCGACCCATCTTCATTACTGTCAAATTCAATATCCAGGCCCAGCGCTATCGCCGCAACGCCTTCGGCGTCATCGAGGCTGATTCCGTTCTTTTCAGCAGAAAGAGCCGTCAGCCGATAAAGCGCACCACTGTCTAGCAAATGGTAGCCCAGGGCTTCGGCGACTCGCCGCGCGATGGTCCCTTTGCCCGACCCGCTCGGGCCATCAATCGTAATCACCGGCACAGTATTGGTCTCTGTCACCTTAGTTCTCGTCCGACACGCTGATTTCGGCGCCGAATGCTGCCATGACGTCGCGAAATCCTGGAAATGACGTATCAACGGCTGCGACATCATCGACAATCACTTCATCTGATGCGATGGTTCCGGCTAGCGCCAATGACATTGCGACACGGTGATCGCCACAACTCTGAACGATGCCACCACTAAAACGGCCGCCGTGAACGGTCGCTCCGTCGGGCGTTTCGTCAACTGAAATTCCAAGGATTCGCATACCGTCGGCCATGGCGGAGATACGGTCACTTTCCTTAACGCGCAGTTCGCCGATACCCGAAAACACTGTCTTGCCGAGCGCGGCCGCTGCTGCGACAAACAGGATCGGAAATTCGTCGATAGCGAGAGAAACCAGGGCCGGATCTACAATGCCGCCGCGGAGTTTTGACGAGCGCACGCGAATGTCGGCGACGGGTTCCTCACCCAGCAGTTGCGTATTCTCGAGCGTGATATCCGCTCCCATGCTCTGCAGAATATTGATAACGCCGGTTCGGGTCGGATTGACACCGACATTCTTGATTTGAATGTCTGCATTTTCGGCAAGCAATGCCGCAAGCATCACAAAAGCGGCTGACGACAAGTCCGCGGGGACGCTCACAACGCAGCCACGTAATTGCTGGCCGCCCGTAATCGCGATCGTCCCACTATTAGTGACTACCGACACACCCATGGAACCGAGCATCCGCTCCGTGTGATCCCGTGTCACCGCGGGTTCAGTCACACGGGTTGTCCCGTCGGCATACAGTCCGGCCAGCAACACGGCAGATTTGACCTGCGCACTGGCCATCGGCAGTTCGTAATCGATCGCCTGCAACTTATCCTGTCCCCGGATGATCAATGGCGGCTTGCCGTCGCGACTTTCGATCTTCGCACCCATGCTACTCAGCGGCTTGATGATCCGACCCATAGGACGTCCGCTAAGAGACTCGTCACCGATCAATACACTGTCGAAACCCTGTCCAGCCAAGAGCCCGGTCATGAGGCGCATCGCTGTCCCGGAATTACCAAGATCCAGGTCCGCATTGGCGCCCCGCAATCCATGTAATCCGACGCCTTCGATCGACATTTCAGTGGCACTTGCCTGCTGAATGTCGACGCCCATCGCCCTCATCGCCGCCAGAGTGGCCAGACAGTCCTCGCCCGCGAGGAACCCACTCACCTCGGTGCGACCTTCCGCGATACTGCCAAGCATCAAAGCCCGATGGGAAACGGATTTGTCACCAGGCACAGTGACTGAGGCATCGCGAACCTTTGATGGAGTTACCAGAAAGCGCATGAGAGTGATTTGTCAGCCGATAGCCTTGGGATACGCACCCAGCACCCTGAAGAGCGAACAGTTCTTCTCCAGATTCTCCAAGGCCTCACGCATCGGTGATTCTTCGGCGTGACCCTCAATATCGATGAAAAATACATAGTCCCAATTCTTGCGCCGCGATGGGCGGGATTCAATCCGCGTCATGTTCACGCCATGCTCTGCCAGGGGCTGCAGCAAGTGATGAAGTACACCCGCTCCGCCTGCGGTGTCGTTCGTCGATACCAGAATTGTTGTTTTGTCGACGCCGCTGGCAGACAACAGGGTTCGACCCACAACCAGGAACCGCGTCGCATTGTCCGGTCGGTCCTCGACGTTCTTGACCATGATCTCGAGTTCGTAGACATCGGCCGCCACTTCCGGCCCTATCGCCGCGGTACCATCCTCATCTCGAGCCCTGCGCGCCCCCGCCGCATTGCTCGACATGCCAATGAGTTCCACATGCGGGAGATACTCGCGCAGCCAGCCGCGACATTGCGCCAGGGATTGTTCGTGCGCGCAAATACGTTCGATATTGTCGAGCCCCTTCATCCTACCCATCAGGTGCTGTTCAATTTTGAGTTCGATTTCCCCTGCGATCTTCAGTGGCGACGTCAAAAACATATCGAGCGTGTTGTTAACTGAACCTTCAGTGGAATTTTCAATCGGAACGACACCGAAATCGGCGGCGCCACATTCGACCTCCTGAAAGACCTCGTCGATAGAATGAAACGGCAGTGCGCGAACTGAATGCCCAAAATGCTTGAAAACAGCAGTCTGTGTGAAGGTCCCCTCGGGCCCGAGAAATCCTACTTTCAGGGGTTCCTGCTGCGCCAGGCATGCGGACATTATCTCGCGGAAAAGTCGCAACATCTCCGCGTCCCGCATTGGACCTTCGTTGCGAGCCAATACCCCTCTGAGAACTTCTGCTTCACGTTCGGGGCGGTAGTAATCGACAGCGGAAGCCAGTTTGCCCTTCGCAACTCCAACCTTCTGTGCCATGGTTGCGCGCTCGTTGATCAGCGCCTGGATGCGCTCATCGACGTCGTTGATGCGTTTGCGGATCTCCAAGAGATCCAGGGCCTTGATGTCTTTACTTGAGCCAGTCATACCAAACCCGTACCGAAAACCTAATGGAATCCTGAGCTTATACAGGCTTACCGAGATTTCGCAACGTCAGAATGCCGTCAATCGCGCGTATGGCATCCAGCAGCTCCTGCGACGGTGCCGCGTTGACGTCCACGATTGTGTACGCGAGTCCA
>JALHUQ010000382.1 GCA_022866645.1 Woeseiaceae bacterium
CATTAACAAACTAGGTGCGCAGTTCGCCGTATGGGCCGCTGCGGCAAGTCTTCGTCTCGCACCGCCGCGTGCGGTTCCGAGCATCAATCCAGCCTGGTTGCTCGCCGTTGCAACCACTGCCGACCGCGCGTCCGTCGCGGCCTGAGCCCCGATCAATCATGAATACGAAAAATCCCCCCTCCGTTTCGTTCGAATTCTTTCCGCCGAATACTGAAGCGATGGAAGCTACTCTATGGCAGTCAATCGAACGACTCGCCAGTCTGGCGCCACGTTTCGTTTCTGTTACCTACGGTGCGGATGGCTCTACGCGCGAACGCACGCATGCAGCCGTGGCGCGAATCATCAGTGAGACAAAACTGACTCCGGCGCCGCACCTGACCTGTATTGCCGCGAGTCGTGCCGAAATTGATGACATCGCGCGCGAGTACTGGGACATGGGCGTGCGCCATCTGGTTGCTTTACGCGGCGATGCGCCGAAAAATTCGAAGCCCTATGTTCCGCATCCCGATGGCTATGCCTACGGTTCGGATCTCGTGGCAGGGCTAAGAAAAGTTGCCGACTTCGACATTTCAGTCGCGGCTTATCCGGAAGTCCACCCGGAAGTGAAAAATGCAAAGCTGGATCTCGATAACCTGAAACGAAAACTCGACGCGGGTGCCAACCGCGCAATCACGCAGTTCTTTTTCGATCCCGGCATTTTCTTGAGGTTTCGCGATCGTTGTGCAAAAGCCGGCATAGAGTCTGCAATTGTTCCGGGCATCCTGCCGATAACGCGCTTTCCTCAAATGGAACGATTTGCCGAGATGTGTGGCACGTCGATCCCGGATACCTTGAGAAGTCGCTTCGATGGACTGGAGGACGACCCTGAAACACGGCAAATGATTGCGGCGAGCGTCGCGATCGAGCAAGTTCGCCTTCTCGAATCGGAAGGCATCGAAGACTTCCACTTTTATACGCTGAACCGTTCCGAACTGACCTACGCGATTTGTCATGCGTTGGGTGTGCGGGCTGGTAAAGCGGCAGCCTGAGTTAATAACGATGGAACGTAAGGAACGAATCAACGCACTAATGCGAGCGCTTGACGAGCGCATCGTAATGCTCGATGGCGCAATGGGCACAATGATTCAGGGCTTCGGCCTTAGCGAAGAGGATTATCGTGGTGAGCGATTCGCGGTTTGGCGTCGCGACCTCAAGGGCAACAACGATCTCTTGTCGATAACGCGCCCTGACGTGATCCGCGAAATTCACAATCGTTTCCTCGATGCTGGCGCAGACATCATCGAGACCAACACGTTTAATTCGAACGCACCATCGATGGCCGATTACGGCATGGAAGAACTGGTTGCCGAACTGAATTCGACAGCGGCGCGACTCGCTCGTGAATGCGCGGACGCGCAGGCGGCCAAAGATGGCAGTCCGCGTTTTGTTGCAGGTGTGTTAGGACCGACCAATCGAACGGCGTCAATATCGCCGGATGTTAACGATCCGGGTTTTCGAAATATTCGCTTCGATCAGCTCGCTGATACCTACGAAGTCGCTGCGACCGCGCTGATCGACAACGGCGTCGATTTAGTGATGATCGAAACCATTTTTGACACGCTGAATGCGAAGGCAGCTATCGTCGGACTAAAACGCGCATTCCGAGCGACGGGACTCGAGCTACCGGTCATGATCTCTGGCACGATCACTGACGCGTCGGGTCGTACGCTTTCTGGCCAGACCACCGAGGCGTTCTGGAACTCGGTGCGGCACGTGAATCCTTTCATGATTGGACTGAACTGCGCGCTGGGTGCGAGGGAATTGCGCCAGTACGTCGCGGAGCTTTCGAGAATTGCGGACACACGAGTGAGCGCACACCCGAACGCCGGATTGCCGAATGAATTCGGTGAGTACGACGAGACACCGGCCGAGATGGCGGAGGTCGTTGGCGAGTTCGCGACCAGCGGCCTCGTCAATATGGTGGGTGGCTGTTGCGGCACGCGGCCAGAACACATTCGCGCCTTGAAGAAGGCAGTCCATGGTGTCGCGCCCAGAACGATTCCCGTAGTGCCAAAACGTTGCCGGCTGGCTGGTCTCGAGCCCTTCAATATTGGCCCCGATGATCTTTTTGCAAATGTTGGCGAGCGCTGCAATGTCACAGGGTCGGCGGTATTTCGCCGCCTGATCGAGGCGGACGATTACACCGCGGCGGTTGCTGTCGCGCGCGAGCAAGTGGAGAACGGTGCACAGATCATCGACGTCAACATGGATGAGGGCATGCTCGACTCCGAGAAGGCGATGGTCACTTTCCTGAATCTGATCGCGTCAGAGCCGGACATCTCGCGCCTGCCGATCATGATCGACTCGTCCAAGTGGACGGTCATCGAAGCGGGGCTCAAGTGTGTGCAGGGCAGAGCCGTTGTAAATTCGATCAGCCTGAAAGAAGGCGAGGAACAATTTGTCGCGCAGGCACAATTGGTTCGCGACTATGGTGCTGCCGTGATTGTCATGGCGTTCGATGAGTCCGGGCAGGCCGACACGGTCACGCGCAAGATCGAAATCTGTAAACGCTCTTACAAAATTTTGACGGAGCAAGTCGGCATAGACCCGGCCGATATCATTTTCGACCCGAACATCTTCGCTATCGCAACCGGCATCGAGGAACACGCCAATTACGGACTCGATTTCATCGAGGCGACCCGCGAGATCAAGAAGGCATTGCCGCATGCGTTGATCAGCGGTGGTGTGAGCAATGTTTCATTCTCGTTTCGTGGCAATAATGTCGTTCGTGAAGCGATTCATTCCGTATTCCTTTATCACGCGATCCAGGCCGGTATGGATATGGGTATCGTTAACGCGGGCCAGTTGGCCATCTATGCGGACCTGCCCGACGACCTGCGCAATGCTGTTGAGGACGTTGTGCTCAACAGAAACCCGAACGGTACTGAAAATCTCCTGGCAGTTGCCGAAAACTATGCGGGCCAGAAGAGCGGTGCTGCGCAGAACACGAAAGACATGTCGTGGCGCGAATTGACGGTCAACAAGCGACTCGAACACGCGTTGGTGCATGGAATTGATGAGTTTGTTATCGACGACACCGAAGAGGCGCGGCAGGGGACCGATCGGCCGCTCGATGTGATCGAGGGCCCGTTGATGGCCGGCATGAACGTCGTGGGTGATCTTTTTGGTGAAGGAAAAATGTTCCTGCCGCAGGTAGTGAAATCAGCTCGCGTCATGAAGAAAGCCGTCGGCCACCTCGTGCCGTTCATCGAGGCCGGAAAAGGCGGCAAGATGAGTTCGAACGGAAAAATCGTGATGGCCACCGTTAAAGGTGATGTGCACGACATCGGCAAGAATATCGTCGGCGTTGTTCTGCAGTGCAACAACTTCGAAGTAGTCGATCTCGGTGTCATGGTGTCCTGCGAAAAAATTCTGGAAGCAGCGAGACGCGAGAACGCGAACATCATCGGCTTGTCCGGACTAATCACGCCGTCACTGGATGAAATGGTGCATGTCGCGAGCGAAATGCAGCGACTCAATTTTGACTTGCCGTTGCTCATCGGCGGTGCGACGACTTCACCAGCGCACACCGCCGTGAAAATCGAGCCCAGGTACAATGGCCCGGTAATCTACGTCAAAGACGCATCGCGCTCAGTGGGCGTCGCGCAAGCTCTTATAGAGCCGGGCACGCGCGATGCGCTGATTAATAAAACGCGCAAGGACAATGCTCGCCGTCGCGACGAACATGCGAACAAAAAGCGTTTGACGCCGCAGTTGTCTCTCAACGAAGCGAGAGCACGCAAACACACGTGCGACTGGAACAACTACGATGCGCCGAAGCCTCGGTTCACTGGCACTCGGGTGTTCGACGATATCGACTTGAACGATCTTCGCGTCTTCATCGACTGGATGCCGTTCTTTAACGCCTGGGAATTCCACGGCAAGTATCCGCAGATTTTGAGTGACGCGACGGTCGGCGAGGCGGCTACTTCACTCTTCTATGATGCGACCGCTATGCTGGATCGAATCATCGCTGAAAAGTGGCTTAGTGCCCGTGCGGTCATCGGCTTCTATCCGGCCAACTCGGATGGTCACGACGACATCGTGTTGTACGTCGATGAAGAACGAAAAGAGATTGCTCACCGACTGTGCCACCTGCGCCAACAGCAAGCTAAAGCCGAGGGGCATCCTCAGGCTTGTCTCGGCGATTTTGTTGCTCCGGCGGAAACCGGTTTGTCCGATTACCTGGGCGCATTCGCGGTAACCGCGGGCATAGGCATCGAGGAGCACGTTGCACGGTTCGAGAAGGACCACGACGACTACAGCGCCATTATTCTCAAGGCGCTGGCCGATCGTCTTGCTGAGGCGTCAGCTGAATACATGCACCGGCGGGTGCGAAAAGAGTTTTGGGCTTATGAACCCTATGAGGAGCTGAGCAACAATGACCTGATCGCCGAAAAGTATCGCGGCATTCGGCCGGCACCGGGATACCCGGCGTGTCCGGACCACACCGAGAAGGCAACGCTTTGGGAGTTGCTGAATGTGGAGGCCGTAATCGGCATGCAACTGACGGAATCTTTTGCCATGTATCCTACTGCCGCGGTCAGCGGATTCTATTTCGCGCATCCGGAGGCCAGGTACTTTGCCGTGGGCAAGGTAGACCGCGATCAAGTTGCCTCCTATGCGGAACGCAAGGGAATCAGTCTTGTCGAAGCCGAGAAGTGGCTGGCACCGAACCTTGGATACGATCCTGACGAAGCAAACGCGGCATAAATCCATTGGCGCGCTCATGGCGAGCGTGCTGTTCCTGTGTTCAGCGGCCGACGCGGACGAATATCGCGACGCGCGCACCGAGCTTATTGCTGCGTATCAGGGGGCGGACTACCCCACCATGTTGCTCGCCGCAAAAAAGGCACTGTCCGCCCGGCCGGGTTACCCGGGAGCGCTTTTTAATCTGGCGCTGTCACAAACGTTGAACGGTGATCCTGCGGCATCCCTGCGCACGCTCGAAGACCTGCTGACCATCGGTGTCGATTTCGGTGTTGCCGACCTTGATGAATTCGCAGCTGTACGTGAGCTAGGTGGCTGGAGCGACTACCAGGCGAAGGTCGAATCGCTGTACGAGCCTGTGGGCAGTGCTGACGTTGTCGCTACTCATTCGGACGCGAACTTCGTTCCGGAAGGCATAGCGATCGACGACGACGGTCAGTTCATTCTCGGCAGTATTCGGACCGGTCGGCTGGTCAGACTTGGCGCGGCGGCAAAGACCTTGACTGAACGAGCATCTCACTGGTCCGTGTTCGGCATGCGTTTCAATCCGGACGGCAGCCTTTGGTTCGCGAGCGCCGCTGTGCCGCAGCTTGCAGAAGTCGGTGACGATGAGGGTCAAACCGGGTTGTTTCGAATCGATGTCGCGACCGGCGCAACCATCAAAGCGGCGATTCTGCCGCAATACGAACCGGCTCAGGTCCTTGGAGACCTGATCATTGGCGATGACAATACCCTTTACGCAACGGACAGCCTCACTGGAGCTATCTACCGCTATTACATCGATTCGAACGAGTTTGAGATCCTGGTAAAGCGCGGCGCCTTTGGATCGCCGCAGGGCCTCGTGCTTGATAATAAAGGCGACTACCTGTACGTCGCGGACTATATCGGCGGTTTATTCCGAGTCTCCGTTCAGGACGGTTCGCGAGTAAGACTTGTAGTTCCGCCCGGCATTACGGACTACGGTATTGATGGGCTGTACCGTTACGGCGACGAGCTCATCGTTATTCAGAATGGTGTGCGCCCGAATCGTGTGGCCGCATTGCAGCTCAGTGAAAACGGGCTCGCAATTACAGGTGGCCGGGTGCTGGCGGCAAATCTCGAGCAGTTTGACGAGCCAACGCTTGGTGTCATTCGGGGTGACGAGTTCTACTTCGTAGCGAATAGCCACTGGAATCGCTTTGACGGCGAAAACAATCTGCCGGATGGTTTAGCCGGGCCGATTATTCTCAAGGTGAAGCTGGACTAATCGCACGCAAAATCGTCCGAACAACACCGTCTGGCGTCAAATCAAAAACTCAGGAAACGATAATCGCCAATGGCAAGCCAACGATCAGCAGACCGACGAAAACACCATCGAACCAGACGGGCATTTGCATCGACTCTAGCGCGCGCCTGATAGAGCAGAGAACAAACGCTACGAAAAAATCC
>JALHUQ010000383.1 GCA_022866645.1 Woeseiaceae bacterium
CGGATGCCACGGTAACCGTCAATCTGACCCGCCAGGCAGTGAAAGACGCTCCGCCGTATGACTCAGCGGCGCAGCTGGATCGTAAGGCGGAAATGGACGTCCACGAGCACTATGGACGACCCGGCTATTGGGCGGACGAGGTGAAACGTGAAGCCGCAAAATCACGCCCCCTAGTTCCGCGTCTTTAAAGGGTTACCGGTAGACTAGCGAAATATGAGCACCGCCGAACCGGCTCCAACCTACCAGCCCGAAGGCTTGTCCTCGGTCCGGGCGCTTGCCAACCAGGCGTTCTCGCGCGCGGCCGGCGCGCCGCTGATCACCGGCAACCGTATTCGGCTGCTCAAAGATGCGAGCGACAACTATCCGGCATGGCTCGATGCCATTCGCGCTGCGCAGCGGCACATCCATTTCGAGAGTTACATCATTCATGACGACGAAACGGGTCGCATGTTCGCCGATGCTCTCGTCGCCAAAGCACGGGAAGGCGTGCGCGTGCGTCTGATCTATGACTGGGTCGGCGGCCTCGGGACAGCGTCGCGCGGATTCTGGAAAACCTTGAGCGCGGGCGGCGTCGAAGTGCGTTGTTACAACCCGGCGCATTGGGACTCGCCTTTCGGCTGGCTCAGCCGCGACCACCGCAAGACGCTCTGCGTGGATGGTGAGATCGGATTCGTCAGCGGCCTGTGCGTCGGACGCATGTGGACCGGCGACCCTGCTAAAGGAGTCGAACCGTGGCGCGACACGGGCATCGAGGTGTGTGGCGCCGCGGTGGCGCAGCTGGAAGAGGCGTTCGCAACGATCTGGGCCATTATCGGCGAACCGATACCGGCGGACGATCTCGTCCAACCAGACGCCTCCACGCCGCAAGGCGATGCAGCCGTTCGCGTCGTCGCGAGCACTCCAACGACCGGGGGTATGATTCGCGTCGATCAACTCGTTGCGGCGCTCGCGAAGAAGCGCCTCTGGCTGACCGATGCCTACTACGCTGGCATGACCAGCTATGTTCAGGCCCTGAGGTCGGCGGCTCAGGACGGCGTGGATGTACGCCTCCTCGTTCCGAACGCGACCGACATGCTGCTGCTCAGACCGTTGTCCCGTGCCGGCTACCGCACGCTGCTGGAAGGCGGTGTGCGCATCTTCGAGTGGAACGGCAGAATGTTGCATGCCAAGACCGCCGTCGCCGACGGCCGCTGGGCACGTGTCGGCTCGACGAATCTCAACATCGCCAGTTGGTACGGCAACTGCGAGATGGATGTGGTTGTCGAAGACGAGCCGTTCGCGCAATCGATGGAAGCGATGTTTCTCGCGGATCTCGAGAATGCGAGCGAGATCGTCCTCGATGCCGCTCGGAAGGTGCGTGCGCCACATCAGCCACGCCACCCACATCGCGTGCTGCGCCGTGGCGGCGGAAGCTCTGGGCGTGCCGCTGCCGGAGCAGTCCGCATCGCCAACGTCGTCGGGGCGGCTTTCACCAATCGGCGCGTGATTCAACCCGTCGAAGCGCGCATTACGGTCGGCGCTGGCGCGTTGCTGCTTTCGTTGGCGATTCTGTTCGCGTTGTTCCCGCGCGTCATCGCCTATCCGCTGGTCCTGCTATTTGTCTGGATCGGCACGGCGCTGTTCGTGCAAGGCTACAAACTGCACCGCGCTCGCGTGAAGCGGCGTTTGGCGACAAAGACACAACCCTGATGTCGCTCGGCCGGGCTCTACCAAGGTCAGACAACCAATCTAAGAACAGAAGGTGGTGGGCTCGCCACAGTCTTCGCAACGCCGGGAGGTGTCCACTGTTAACGATCGTGACTATGTGGACTTCACCCGGAACCACAGACACCCCGAAGCCTCAAAATGATGCACGTTCAAATCGGCGTAGCCGATTTGTCGCGAATCGGGCCGTCCCTGGCCACCATTCCAGGAATCAGCCCTTACGCCGATTTATTTTTCCCTGAGTCCGTATACGAATCGTCGAGCGTGTCCGGTTTAGGCGCGATCTTCAGCGGTGATTGCTTCTCCATCACAACCTTGCCGTTGAAGCGGGCGCCGTCCTGCAATACGAGGCGCGCGCAATAGATATTGCCGTTCACGGTCGCGCCCTTGGCCAAGGACACCAGCCCGTCACTGTGAATGTCGCCATCGAGCTGGCCTTCAACGAGAACCGAACTGGCGTGAATGTCCGCCTTAACCCGGCCTTTGGCGCCGATCGTCAGGTTCTTCTTGTGGTGGGCAATGGTGCCCTCGATCGTGCCCTCAATGACCAGGTCCTCGTCGGCGGACAATTCCCCTTTGAATACCAGGGTCGGTCCGATGACAGAAACGTTTTTTGAGCGTATGGGCTGCGTCTCACCGAGCCGCAATGGTGGCGATACTCTGGAATCGTCATCGCCCTGAGACTTTTTGTTGAACATGATTAATCCTCCGGATCTGTGCTGTACATAAGAGTACTCTACATTCGTATTCAGCAACGCAGCCTTTCGACCCCCAAGAGACAAAAGATATGCCGCTAACAGAAAGCGACCTTGACGTTCTGAGAGACGCCTACTCAAAACTTGAGAACCCGTCATTGGCAATACGATTAAGCTCAATGGCCGGCACGCAGGTCGAGGCGGTCGTTAAGCAGCTCAGCAAGAGCGCACCCACGGGATTGGTTGAGGCGGTGGCCGATTCATCCCAACGAGCCATAGAGTTCGTCATGACAAACTCCGCAAAAACCCTGAGCGGAAACGAAGGCGTTCCAGCCAGTCCGCGCCTTCACAAAGCAGCGGCCGCAACCACTGGAGCCGTTGCCGGATTTTTCGGGCTGGCGACACTCGCGATAGAGTTGCCCCTGACGACGGCAATAATGTTTCGGTCGATCGTCGATATTGCGAGGGCTGAAGGAGAGTCGCCAAGAGATCACGAGACTATTCTGAACGCCATGCAGGTCTTTGCGATGGGGAGTGACCAGTCGACTAAAGATGATGGCGCAGATACGTCTTATTATGGAATTCGTCTTGCGCTGAGTAAGACAGTATCCGAAACACTGCAATATCTCGCAACGCATAGTGCGAGCAAAGCGAGCGCGCCGGCACTGGTTCGATTCATTTCCGCGATAGCAACTCGATTCGGCGTCGTCGTCACACAGAAAGCGATGGCGCAGGCATTACCTGTGGTAGGCGCCGTAGGCGGAGGGCTGGTCAATACGATATTCATATCGCATTTCCAGGATATGGCTCGAGGTCACTTCGCAATTCGCAGGCTCGAGCGGGAATACGGTGTCGATGCGGTTCGGGATCGGTATCGCGAATTGGAGGACGAAC
>JALHUQ010000384.1 GCA_022866645.1 Woeseiaceae bacterium
ACCGCGATTGCCGAGATCGATGCAGAGATCAAACGGGCGTTTCCTGAAGTAAAGCGCATCTTTATCGAAGCCGAGTCGAGGCTGTAGCTACGCTCTTGGTTCGGCACCGCAAGCCGAATGCCAGCCTTCACCGTACGCGTTATAGACAGGGTTTCGCGATGTTAGTCACTTTGTGCAATACCTTTGCTCGAATTACTCGAAGCGGCAAAAACGGCAAAATGCAATATCATGTGGGACTGCGGCTAGCCATCGGGCGTCAGCCCGGCGCTCGCCACCAGCAACGGGTGACGCACAGCGCGATAGGCGGCGCGCGCGCCTGGCGAAGCCTCGCGCCACATCTGAGTCGTCATGATCGGGAATGCACCGATGCTGGACCCGGCTATCTTGCCGACATGCCCGTGGTGGTGGTTGTGGCTCGCCTTCCAGGAACGCGGCGGCGTCAAAGCCAGCGCCGTATACAATCGGAACAACCACCGCGCCGCTCGCGAATCGCGCAGTATCGCCGCGCCGATCATCGTCAGTGTCCACTTGAATTGGCAAGTATGTAACTCGCCACGATCGGCCTCAATCGAAGCACTTCGCCCCAGGCGACATCGTCACAACTATCCAGGAATGCGAACTCCGGTGCGTCATCCGGACGTGCATCGGAGATGCTACTTCGCAATTCCATATCCCAGGCATTAGCTCAACTCCCCCGAAGCAATTAGCACCCATCTGGCATCGCACAACTACAAACGGGTGAGTCCGCCACATCGCCGAAACGACGAACCCACCTGAAACCCACTCTCGACTAAGTTACTGGCGCACGCGTCTCACTACGGTGGCCAGACCGGCGAACAACATGCCAATCAACGCCAACAGCGGCATCGGTGAGGCTGATGTTGGTAGGCTGCTCCGCTCGTTCGTTGAGACCGCAGCGACAGTGTTGTTTGAATTCATGTTCTCGTTTGAGTTTCGCACTATGCGGCCTTCCTGACGAACGCGTTCGCGAACCTCGGTGTTCTTCGTTTGTTCGTTACGTAGGTTCGTTGCTTGACGTACGCCCTGCGTGTCTTCGAATTTCAAAAGCACCAAATCTCCCTTGGAGATATCCGAGAGGTCCGCGTTTCCTCTTCGGTTCCAAGCATAGATTGAGCTATCGATCGTGTATTCGATGGGCGTGTCCTCGGGGACATTGAATTTCTGCAGCGAGCCAACCGCGGCGGCGCGCTCGTCGCCGGATTCCGTGATGCGAACCTGTATCGTGGCCGCCGCTGAGTCCACGGACACGATTTCGCCGCGAAGTTGGTCGGCTTCCACCGCAGCGAACGCAGCAGGCGTACTTAGGGCGAATGTAAACATCAATAAACTAAATAGCTTTTTCATAACGTTTTCCTCTATTTCTAAGGGTTGGTAGCCGCTGCACCAGAGGTGCATCGGTCATGGAGTCGGCCGATTCAGGGGTCACTAACTCGGCCTGAATAATGAATCGCTGTGGCGCCTTGCCGACAAAGTAGAACGGGTAGCAGGTAATCAAGGTCAACGTTGTGTCGCTTGTCGGTGCGATCACGTCAACCTGATCTGGGTTGACAATTAAGCGTCGCGCAATTCTGAAGTCGCGAGTGCCACTTGGCGTCTGCAACAGAATGCGATCGCCTGTTTCGAGATCTTTTAGTACTCGAAATGCGCCGTCGCGGTGTGACGTGATCGCAATGTTTCCGTGCCCTTGAACAGAGCTCGTATCGCTGAGATGGCCCGCGCCCAACGTCATGCTGACCTCATCATCGCCGGCAAACACAGGCACTATTACGTCCAGCGTTGGGAATTCAAGCCGCGCTATCTCGGCACGGTGGAATAGATCTTTTAGTCGCGCGAACTCTGAGCGTCTCGTTTGCGACCAGAGCACCTGCGACGGCTGTTTCTCGGCGATTGATGGGAGCTCGAATGCGACGGCGTCGGAGGGCGACAGTTCAAGTTTGGTACTTGCCGCGAGGTGTCGAGCCGCCGTCGTCACACCGAGCGGCAAGAGGCAAAGGACGGCTAACGCCCATAACAGGCGTTCCGCGAAACTAGCGGCGTGATTTTGCGGCTTCACGTTTCGCCTCGTCCGCCCAATAGCCGGGTCGTCCATAGTGCTCGTGGACGTCCATTTCCGCCTTACGATCCAGCTGCGCCGCTGAGTCATACGGCGGAGCGTCTTTCACTGCCTGGCGGGTCAGATTGACGGTTACCGTGGCATCCG
>JALHUQ010000385.1 GCA_022866645.1 Woeseiaceae bacterium
GCCAGGGCTCGCCAGGAGTCGGTAGTGGACACGCCGGGGATCTTTATCTGGAGATCGAATTTCGGCCGCATCGGCTGTATGCAATTGACGGACGGGATGTCTACTTGAAGCTGCCCGTGACGCCGTGGGAGGCGGCGCTGGGAGCCACGATCAAAATTCCTACGCCATCCGGATTTGTTGACTTGAAGATTCCCGAAGCGACCAGCAGTGGAAAGAGACTGCGCCTCAAAGGTCGGGGCATTCCCGGTAGTCCGCCCGGCGATCTTTACGTAACGGCCGAAATTACGCTACCGCCTGCGAATAGTGATCTTGCGAAGGAGTTCTACAGAAAGATGCGACAGGAATTGCACTACAACCCACGCGGGCATTTGGAGGCGTAGATGAATATCACGGTTAAGACGCTGACTGGGACGGTACTCGATGACCGGGTTCATTTGTCACTGGAAGAAGTCTGTGAAGCCTGTTCGGTTCGTACTGATTGGGTTGTCGATCTGGTTAATGAGGGAATCCTCGAACCGAGCGGCGACAGGCGCACGGAGTGGAAATTTTCGGGCAGCGTGCTGTCAAGAGTTCAAGTGGCCAGGCGCCTGCAGAGCGATCTTGGCATTAATCTCGCCGGCATCGCACTGGCCATCGATTTGTTGGAGGAAATCGAAAAAATGCGCTGCCGCCTTCGGGGCGCTCATCGCGAAAGTCTGAATCCCGAGTGGCCTCATCGCTGATGACCGATATTAACCATGAGCGATGGGGCCGTCCTTGAAAAGGTAGTCCTTCAATTTTTTCTCGAAGTTGGCATCCTTGCGACGAATCCACTCCAGTACCATCGCCGCATGTTCCTTTTCTTCATCGCGGTTGTGGGCGAGTATTGCCTTGAGTTCCTTGTCCTTACAGGCATCGACTCTCTGGTTGTACCAGTCGACTGCTTCCAATTCCTCCATTAGGGACGTAATCGCACGATGCATATCTCGCGTTTCGTTTGAGAGTTCCTGAATGGGTTCGTGATAGCCTTCGTTAGCCATTTGATTCTCCGTTGCTTCAGATAAATGAGCTCGCTTTGTATCTACTGGACATTTCGCGGCAGCTCGCCAATACTGCGGTCTGACAGTGCAGAACTTTTGTTATGGATTGGATATCTTACCTCACTATTTCCGCAGTACTGCTCGGCTTTTTCGCCGTGATACTGACCGTTCGCTATTTCCTGAACCGGCGGCTTACGAAAATCGAAGAAAAACGGCAAATGGAAGAAGACGCGCGCCAAGCCTCTATGTCGAATTCCGGCCTCTGAGCTGGACTAATCAAAAGCCCAATGCTCACTATCTATAGCGACGATCATCGCCTGCATCATGGCAAGTCAGAGCTCAATGACGGCGAACTCAAACCGTGCTTCGAATGTCCGGAGCGCGCTGACATCATTCTCGATGCAGTGACGGAATCGAAACTCGGCGACGTTATCGCGCCGGATAACTTCGGCCTCGATCCGATACGGGCCGTGCACAATCCGGGCTACGTCGCATTTCTGGAACAGGCGTGGAATTCATGGACCGCAACAGGACGGCACGGCGATGCATTGCCACTCAATTGGGCTATTCGGGGTCTGCGCCAGATAGAACCGGAAACGATCGACGGTAAGCTATCCTATTTTTCATTCGATGCCAGCACGCCGATTACGGCAGGCACATGGAAGGCAGCTACCAGCGCCGCTAATGTTGCACTGACTGGAGCCGCAAATCTGTTGCAAGGCGAGTCTTGCGCTTTTTCATTGTGTCGTCCGCCTGGACATCATGCGGCCAGTGATTATTTTGGCGGTTATTGTTTTCTGAATAATGCGGCAATTGCCACTCAGTACTTGCTCGATCACGGCGCCACTCGTGTCGCCGTGCTGGACGTCGATTATCATCACGGCAACGGGACCCAGTCCATTTTCTACGAACGCAGCGACGTCCTGTTTGTTTCGATACATGCCGACCCCCTGCAAGAGTATCCATTCTTTCTCGGCCACGTCGACGAGCGCGGCGACGGCGCAGGCGAGGGATATACCGCGAACTTCCCGCTGCGCTGGCACAGCAGTGCGCCGAAGTGGTTCGATGCTCTGGACGCCGGCCTGCAATTGATCGCCGACTACGCGCCGGATTACGTCGTCATTTCACTGGGGGTCGACACCTACATAGACGATCCGATTTCCCAGTTTCGACTGGAGACGCCCGATTATCTTGAGGTGGGCTCGCGCATCGCCAGTCTTGGGCTGCCCATGCTATTCGTGCTTGAAGGTGGCTATGCCGTTGCCGAGGTCGGCAGAAATGTGAGCAATGTGCTTGTCGGAGCGGCCGCAGGTAACTGAACCAAATATTCGTTGACAGGACTAGCGCGTGAGCGCAGCAACTCGCCGTATTTATACGTACTGGCATGTTTCTCCGTGCGACTTATCATCAGTACGAGGCCACTCGCTCGAACGAATCCGACGAGGGATGAAAAGCCACTGTGATCATTGCGGTGGTATTTTCGACAGCGAAGAGTGGACACCACCGATTGATCCCGGACTTTCCTGTCACTGGAGACGCAATCGTGGAAACACAAATCTGGGCTGAACCCTACAAAATAAAAATGGTCGAGCTGATCAAAATGACCAGCAAAGCAGACCGTATCAAAGCCATTCAGGAAGCTGGCAACAACACCTTCCTTTTACGTTCAGAAGATGTCTACATAGACCTGCTGACGGATTCCGGCGTTGGCGCGATGAGCGACCGCCAATGGGCAGGTCTGATGATGGGTGACGAGGCCTACGCCGGCAGTCGAAATTTCTACCACCTCAGAGATACCGTCGAAGAGTACTACAGCTATCGATATATGGTTCCCTGTCATCAGGGTCGCGGTGCCGAAAATATTCTGAGCAAGATACTGATATCAGAAGGCGACTACGTGCCCGGCAACATGTACTTCACGACGACCCGCCTGCATCAGGAGCTGGCGGGAGCGACTTTCGTGGATGTCATCATTGACGAGGCTCACGATGCATCGTCGGAGCACCCGTTCAAAGGCAATGTCGATTTCGACAAGCTGAATGCCCTGCTCGATGAAGTCGGCGCAGACAAGATCCCTTACATTTGCATTGCTACCTGCGTCAATATGGCAGGCGGCCAGCCGATCTCAATGGAAAACCTGAAACAACTTCGCCAGTGGTGTGACCTGCACGGCATCATGTTCGTACACGACATGACGCGCGTCGCCGAGAACGCGCACTTTATTCAGCAACGCGAAGAGGGTTACCGCGACAAGTCTGTCCGCGAAATCGTTTACGAAATTTGTGACCTCACCGACGCCGCTACAATGTCGGCGAAGAAAGACGCGATGGTGAACATCGGCGGATTTCTCGCGATGAATGACGAGAAATTCTATGAAAAGGCTTGCGGTCTCGTTGTGGTGTACGAAGGCTTGCATACCTATGGCGGTATGGCAGGGCGCGACATGGAGGCGCTTGCCATCGGTATCACGGAAAGCGTTCAGGATGACCATATTTTTGCCCGCGTTGGTCAGGTCCAATATCTGGGCCGCAAGCTCAGAGACGCCGGCGTTCCGATCGTCAACCCGATCGGCGGCCACGCGGTTTTCCTGGATGCTGCAAAGATGCTGCCACACATTCCACAAGAACATTTCCCGGCGCAGGCGCTGGCGGCCGCTTTGTATGTTGAATCCGGTGTGCGATCGATGGAAAGAGGAATCGTTTCCGCCGGTCGCGACAAGATCACGGGAGAAAACCACAAACCGAGTCTGGAGCTGGTCCGGCTAACCATTCCGAGGCGGGTCTATACGCAGGCGCATATGGATGTTACCGCAGCCGCGGTATTGAGCTTGATGGCTCAACGGGATCAGATCAGGGGCTTGCGATTTGAATACGAACCGGAAATGTTGCGTTTCTTTCAGGCCAGATTCGAGAAACTCGTATGAGTTAATGTCCTGGCCAGGCGCCAGGATCCATCAGGTCAAGCGAAATGTTGCACCAAGATTGTGGCCCAAACGAACAGGGTCAAAAGCAGGCTGACCAGTACAGCGGCAGAACCCATGTCCTTGGCTCTGCCCGATAGTGGGTGCAACTCAGTGCCAACACGATCTATCGTCGTCTCAATCGCGGAGTTCAGTAGTTCGACGATCAACACCAGCGCCAGGCAGGCGATCAACAGAATTTGCTCTATTGCCGTTTGCCCCAACCAGAATGCACTTGGGATCAGCACGGCGGCAAGCACCGCCTCCTGGCGGAATGCAGACTCGTTGGTCCAGGCGCTGCGGAAACCCCTCAAGGAATACACTGTCGCGTAAAGTATCCGACTGATCCCGGTACGGCGTGGAAATTTCGAAATGAAGTCCGTCATGCTGATCTCCCTGCTATCGTTTGACAGCCTCGTTGCTCTTTGATCGTGCGGATTGACTATAGCCAATCGATTGTTGCAGGTCATTAATTCCGCTATCGGAGGTATCATATTGCCTCAACAGTCACTGGCCCCACCCTATCAGGCCTCAGGAAACATGATGCAACCCCAATCACACACCGGTTCCTATTACGCCGCAACCGCCGGCGACACCACTGACTTCGCTCCACTGCTGGGCGAGCAACACGCCGATGTGTGTGTAATCGGTGCCGGTTTTACCGGAATCTCGACGGCCTTGCACCTGGCAGAACGCGGTTACAACGTGCACGTCGTCGAAGCCAGCCGCGTCGGATGGGGGGCGTCGGGTCGTAATGGCGGCCAGATAATCGGCGGTATAGCCGGCGAGAAAAATATCGCAAAACACCACGGTAAGGACGTCGATGATCTGTTCAGCGAACTGCGCTGGGCCGGGCACGACATTATTCGTCAGCGAGTGAAACAATACGGAATTCAGTGCGACCTGAAGCCCGGCTACCTCGATGTCGCGATCAAGCAGAGACATCTGCGTGAATTCGCAGCCGATCACGAACGGCTCGTGAAGGCTGATTTTCCTCATGAAATTAAGATCCTGACCAAAAATGAGACGAGGGACCTGATCGGCACGGATGCGTATATCGGCGCGCACCTGAATATGGGTAACGGCCACCTGCACCCGTTGAAAATGTGCGTTGGCGAAGCGCGCGCAGCGGTGTCTCAGGGAGCGACCATCTACGAGCAATCGCCCGTCACCAGAATCGAACACGGCCACAAAGCGCGAGTCGTTACCGAGCACGGTGCCGTGACGGCAGACTTTGTTGTTATCGCCGGTAACGCTTACCACAATCTCGAGCGAAAACTGCGCGGCGTCATGTTTCCTGTAAGAAGCTTCATCATCGCAACAGAACCACTACCCGAGGCAACGACATCGCGGATCAATCCACGAGACGTCGCAGTCTGTGACCCCAACTTCGTGCTCAAGTATTTCCGCCTGAGTGCCGACAAACGCCTGCTCTTTGGTGGGCGAATCAACTACTTTGGCGAAGACCCGGCGTTCATCAGGCAGAAACTTCGGCAAAAGATGACGACGATATACCCCGAGTTCGCGAATATCCGCATCGACTATGCCTGGGGCGGCACGATCGGTGTCCCAGTGACGAGGGTGCCGCAGCTAGGCCGGATCGCACCGAACGTCTTTTATTGCCAGGGTTATTCGGGCCACGGCGTCAACGTCACACATCTCGCTGGACGAATTATGGCGGATGCCGTCGCCGGCACGCTGGAACAGTTTGATTTATTCGCCGATGTAAAGCCTTTCATCGTGCCAGGCGCGTACCTGTTCACGAAGCCGATGGTCGCGCTCGGCGTTTTGTACTACCAGATAAAAGACCGCCTGTAGATTCGAAGACGGCGGAGTGAATCAGAACTCAGTAATGATCGTCACGCCAGTCCCGCTGAACTCACGCATCGACATAAGCGCTTCTATCGATGCGTCGAGATTGATCGTTCGTCCTATCAGTTTTTCCGGCGACAACTCTCCTGCGCTAATCATTTCCAGCATTTCGACATAGCGATGTGCCTGCATGCCGTGGCTGCCGACGATTTCGAGTTCGTTCGCCAACACTTTGTCCATTGGCAATTCGGGCTTGCTGTCACCGCCGACCAAGAGACCGATTTGTACGTGCCGGCCACGCTTTCGAAGACTCGAAATAGAATTGACACAGACCTCGGCATTCCCTATCGCATCGACCGAAACGTGCGCGCCACCGTCTGTTAAATCCCGGATTGCATCAGCGACCTTGTTGGTCGATTTCGCGTTGAGGCCCTCAACCGCGCCTATCTGTTTCGCAAGCGCCAGCTTCTCGTCAGAAATATCGACCGCCACCACTTTCGCACCCAGCGCGCTGGCAATCATGATCGCGGACAAACCAACGCCGCCGCAGCCATGCACGACGACCCACTCATCTCGTATCACCCTGCCCTGATCCACAATCGCTCTGAATGAAGTAGCGAAACGGCAGCCGAGGCTGGCCGCCGTCTTGAACTCCATGTCCTCTGGCAACCGCACCAGGTTTCCGTCGGCGTAGTGAATTGCCACGTACTCAGCGAAGGAACCGAAATGTGTGAATCCGGGTTGAAACTGGAAATCGCAGACTTGCTGGTTTCCCGAGTGACATTGCGGACACCGGCCACAACCGCTGACAAATGGAACCGTGACCCGGTCACCCACATGCCAATGTCTAACCGTCTCGCCCACAGCCACTACGATGCCGGCCAATTCATGGCCGGGAACGTGCGGCAATACAATGTCCGGGTCGTGCCCCTGCCAGCCATGCCAGTCACTCAGGCAAACGCCGCTCGCCATGACTTTCAGCACTACGGCATCGCTCCGTGGTGCCGGGTCCTTTATGTGCTCAATTTGCGGCGCCTCACCAAACGCCCTGTAAACGACAGCTTTCACTCGGTATTTTCCTCGCCCGCAATGCTTCGATCATCCTATATCGGCGACGGTTGTTGTCGCGAGATGTTTATCGCGCTGAAATTCCGTATTCTTGCCAGTCACGAGCACACGGACAGACTTGCCGCTTAAGGTCACTGAACTATGCCTATCCTCACGCCACCAGGATTCATGTCGAATGCCCTGCCAAAAGTGTCGCATGGCGAAGGCTGTTACGTATTCGACTCTACCGGTAAGCGCTACATAGACGGCTCTGGAGGGCCGGCCGTATTTTCGCTCGGCCATTCCCACCCCGAGGTGAACGAGGCCATCAAACGGCAACTGGACAAGATCGCGCACGGCTACCGATACACGTTTACGAGTGATCCATTGTTCCGACTCAATGAACTGATACAAGCGCAAGTGGGACCTGGTCTCGAGAATATTATTTACGTTTCGAGCGGCTCCGAAGCGACAGAGTCTGCGCTAAAGATTGCGCTGCAATATCACTGGAATCGAGGAGACAGGAATCGCAGTCGTTTCATCGCCCGGCGACGCTCCTACCATGGCAATACACTGGGCGCTTTGTCCGTATCCGGATTTGCCCAACGCAGAAAGCAGTTCGAGGGCAGCTTGATTCCTTGTTCCTTTGTGTCGGCGGCCAATGTCTATCGCCCGGCGGTAGCCGGCACTGAAGAAGAATTGTCGCAATTCCTTGCCGACGAACTTGAACAGGAAATTGTGCGTCTGGGTGCCGACAATGTTGCGGCCTTCATTTTCGAACCGATAGTGGGTGCAGCGGGCGGCGTCGTCCCGGCGCCGGCAGGCTACATACACAAAATTCGAGACGTCTGTGATCGCAATGGCGTGCTACTCATCGCTGATGAAGTGATGTGCGGTGCAGGACGCTGCGGTACCTGGCGCGCGCTGGAAGCTGACGAGGTCGTGCCGGATATCATGACCACGGCGAAAAGCCTGGGCGGCGGCTACGTGCCACTGGGCGCCGTATTGTATTCGAACAAAATCAGCGAACCGATCATGAACGTCGACGGCGCGCCCAATACCGGACACACCTTCACGGGGCACACCCTGGCCTGCGCTGCCGCGGCGATGGTTCAGGAAATCGTGCAACGAGACGGGCTGGTGGATCGGGTAAAAGTGCAAGGCGTATCGCTGCTTTCGGCTGTTCAGCAAGCCCTGGGCAACATTGAATCTGTCGGCGACATTCGCGGCCGTGGGCATTTTGTCGGCATTGAGTTTGTGTCTGACCGGACGACGAAACTACCCTTCGATCCCGCGTTGCAGCTCACCGAAAAAATCAGGGCCAGGACGCTTCAAGCGGGGCTCATTTGTTATCCGGTCAGCGGCACCGTCGACGGCGTCGGTGGCGACGCCGCGATCATCGCGCCGCCTTACAACGCCAGCCGCTCGGAGCTGGAAGAAATCGTCGACAAATTCGCGACGGGCGTGTCGCTCGCACTGGCTGACATCAACGCTGCCTGAGAAAGGCGCTACGTGGCCTGAAACCCCGCCAAAAATGATGCGAGGTTCGGCCCAAGTGCATCGCTGAGGTAACCACCTTCCTGCACAATCACGGTTGGCAAGGCTAGCGCCGCCAGTTGCGCTCCAATGCGCGCGAAACCTGCTGTTGTGATTTTCATGCCCTGATACGGATCGTCTTCGTGGGCGTCCAGTCCCAGTGCAATGACAATGGCATCAGGCGAATAACGACTCACCGCGTGAATCGCGTCATCCAGGACCTTCAGATAATTGTCGTCGCCAATGCCGCGCGCTAGTGGAAAATTGATATTGCAGCCGTCTCCCGCACCAGTACCGGTTTCGTTGGCGTACCCCCAGAAGAAAGGATAGAAACGGATCGGATCGGCGTGTAAGGACACTGTTAATACGTCATCCCGTTCATAAAATATTCTCTGCGTACCGTTGCCGTGATGAACATCAACATCAATAATCGCCACGCGAGAATACTTGGCCAGTAGTTGTTGCGCGGCGATCGCGCTGTTATTGAGATAACAAAACCCACCGGCAATATCCTGCGATGCGTGGTGCCCCGGAGGACGAGACAGCGCGTAGCATGCGTTCTCGCCCGACATGACCTGTTGCGCAGCATGCGCCGCCGTCATTGCGCTCCAGCGGGCGCTGTGCCAGGTTTCCGCCGCGATCGGACACGATGCATCGTAAACATGAAAGCCGACCTGCCCTACCGCGGATTTCGGATAGCCATCATTGCGATCGATGGGGTGAACATTGGGAATAACTTCCTTCGATGCACCATCAATTCTCGACCAGCGCGTGTAAATATTTTGCAGGAACGTGATGTACCGGGAGGTGTGAATTGCGGCGATAACATCGTCGCCATAGTCAGCCGGCGATTCCAGTTGTAGTCCGCATTCAAGTGCCGCGGCGAGCAATCGATCGGCGCGTTCGGGCACTTCCGGATTTGCCAGCTTCGCGCCTGAGGACAGGTACGACTCCGGATCATGGTCCTGCTGCTTGTCGGAAAATATGACTTTCATTCTTTCGTTCCAGAGCTAGCCGTCAAAAGTTGACCTTGTCAGCGCCTTTCAAATTAAGCATCTCACGTGCCTCGGACGGGCTAGCGACCTCATAACCGAGCTCTTCGACGATGCGCCGAATCTTCCGCACCTGCTCCGCATTGCTGGTGGCCAGTTGCTCCTTGCCGATCAACAAACTGTCCTCAAGACCGACGCGGACATTGCCGCCCATTATTGCCCCCAGGGTCGCGAGATGGATTTGCATACGTCCGGCGGCCAAAACAGAAAACCGGTAATTGTCACCCAGCAATCGGTCCGCGGTCGCTTTCATGTGCATCAGGCTTTGCGGCGACGCGTCGATACCGCCGAGTACTCCCAGAACGAACTGCACGAAGACGGGCTTCTTGATCACGTTCTCGCGCAGATAAAAAGCCAGGGTTTGTATATGGCCAACGTCATAGCACTCGAACTCGAAACGTGTGCCACAGCCTTCGCCGAGCGTTTCGAAAATCTCTTCAATGTTGGCGAAGGTATTTTGAAACACGACGTCTCGTGTAGCCTCCAGGAGTTTCGGCTCCCATTCAAACTTCCATTCGTCATAGCGCTTTAACAGCGGAAACAAACCGAAGTTCATTGATCCCATGTTCAGTGATGCCATCTCGGGTTCGGCGAGTTTCGGCGCTGCAAGACGTTGCTCCAGCGTCATCAGGGAACTGCCACCGGTCGTGATATTGATGACTGCGTCGCAACGCCGTTTGATCTCCGGCAGGAATTGCATAAACACATCCGGATCGGCGGTCGGTTGGCCTGTCGCTGGATTTCGCGCGTGCAAATGTAATATGGATGCACCGGCCAGCGCTGCGTCGACTGCCTGGTCCGCGATTTCCTTCGGCGTAACCGGCAGGTGTGGACTCATGGTCGGCGTATGAATGGAGCCGGTGACGGCGCAAGTAATAATAATTTTGTTGGACATCATCCTAATCGCTCATGGGCTCATCGGCACGAATAAATAACCACAGCATCGCGCCGATTACCGCGAATACTGAGCCGGTCGCCATCGCGGCTGCCCATCCGAACAGCCCAGCGGTCACCGGAACCAGTACTCCGCCAAGCACACCGGGAATGTTCGCACCGGTGTTCAAAATGCCGGTTGCCACAGAGGCGTGTCGCCCGGATACGGCCATCGTCGCAACCCAAATCGGGGCTTCGGTCATCTGGTTACAGCCAAACGACAGACACAGGAACACGACGCTCAGCACAGGATTGCCGGATACGGCGCCAAGATAGAGAAAGACGGCCGACGCCAGCAGCCCGGCCATCGTCAGCAGTCGCGGTCCACTGCGGATGCCCAGACGTCGCACGAGAATATCGCAGAGTATGCCGCCTGCGGTCGCGCCGACTGCACCGAGTATCCATTGCGCCGAAACGAACAATCCGGCGTCCGTATTCGATAGACCCTTTATGTCGGTGAGATAGAAGAAAAACCAACTGAAGAAAAGATAGAACACGTAATTCATGCAAAAGTAACTGCCGGTAATCAACAGCACATTGCGGTTCTTGAGCGCCACCTTCCACGCGCCCTTTTCTGGAACGTGTCCGGCCGCCGGCCGGTCTGAAGCAATCAGGGCTAGCTCTTCATCCGTTATCTGCGGATGGTCCTTCGGGTCGTCCGTTACGTAGCTATGAAAAATGATCGCGACCAGCAATCCCACGGGCGCGGTAATCAGCAAAGCCGATCTCCACCCATAGGCGCCCATAAGCCAGACAATGATCGGCGCCGTCGCCGCGGCGCCTAGAGTGAGGCCAGTGCTGGTGAGTCCGTTAGACAGACCCCATTGCCGCAGCGGAAACCAGCTGGCGATGGTCCCGCCGATGGTGACCGGAAAAAAAGGCGCGTGTAAGGCGCCAACCAGAAAGCGGGTCACTATCAAGGCTGCAACGATCGTCGCAACGGACAACACCTCGTTGCCCGGAATGGCCGCCGTTATGACGGTTAGCACGGTCCAGGCCACAGCAATGAGCGTAATGGTGAATCGCGGCCCGTATTTGTAGCCAAAAATACCGCCCGGGACTTGAAAAATGGCGTAGCCGGCGGCAAACGCCGAAAACACCATGCCCAGCTGGTATTCGTTCATGCCGAGGTCGTGCATCATTGTTTCGCTGACGATGTTGAAATTTGTGCGCAACACGTACGCGATCGCACTCGCGAAAACGAGAATGGCAAGAACGACCCAGCGAATACCTTTCATCGGGGCTAATATAGCCTATGCCCCGGGGCCTGATAAGAAAGAGAGTCATTAAATATGAAAAGCAGACTATGGCTGGCCAGCCTGTTGATCCTCCCAGCACTGGCGATAGCCGACGTGGAGTGTCTTCTTTGGTGATGGCGCGCCGGAGATAACGTGGCGTCCGCAATTCATAGAGGTGCTCGAGGACGGTACTCTGGCGCTTTCAAGAGGTCCTTATCGTATGACCACCGCGAATGCCGAAGGTGTGTCAACGGAA
>JALHUQ010000386.1 GCA_022866645.1 Woeseiaceae bacterium
ACTATGCAGTTGATCGACAATATATACGCAGCCGCGCACTTCGACAGGCCGGAGTTGGACTGATGCCGGCGGCGACGGTCATTGGCGCTACAGCTACCGCGGTGTCAGAGCTGACCCAGACCGTTCTGCTTCAGTAAATCCGCAATATCAACAGGTTGCCCGGTTGCTACCGACGTTTCTGCTGCAACACCCACCACCACTGACCAAAACGCGTCCATTGCTGTTGGACCGTTGCTCGCGGCGTTGTCGATACTGTCGATGAAATGCACATGCTCGAAGAACGTTGCACCGCTATGTCCGGACTCCTCGATGGTTACCGGGTAACTGGGTGTGGTCATGCGTGATGGGTAGGTTTCACCACCAAAAATTTCGAGCTGCGACTTGAGCGGCAACCCGGGCAGAAAATCCAGATTCTCGGAGGCGCGCAAGCGACCGATGTCGCCGCAAACGACAATTTCCTCGTAGAACATCGGCGCGAACATCGCAAGAGCGAAGCTGCCACGGACGCCATTTTCATACTCGATGACGACCATCGCATTGTCGAGAATGTCCGACTTGCCCCTGTCGTGATCAAATTCCTTGAAGTTGACGGCCATGCTGCCGGAAGCAAAAACGCGTTTCGGCCTGGACTGCGCGAATAGATTAATCAAATCGAAGTAGTGGCAACATTTTTCGACCAGCGTGCCGCCGGAAAAGCGCGAAAATTTGTTCCACTGGCCAACCTTGTCGAGGAACGGCATGCGGTGTTCGACCATGCTGACGACCTTAATGTCACCCAGCGTCTTTCGTTCGAGGGCCTCGTGTATGGCCTCCGTGTAAATCGACTTGTAGCGGTACTGCAGACCAACCTGAAAGATTGCCGGATGCTTTTCTGCAATCTGGGCGATTTCATAAGCGTCCACTATCGTCGTCGCAACCGGCTTTTCGACGAGCACAAGCTTACCGGATTTTGCGGCGATCCGCACGACATCGATGTGCGTGTAATTTGGCGTACAAATAATGAGCGCATCCGCATCCGGATCCTCGCAGGCCTCCTGCAGTGACGCGAAGATCTTAAGTGGCTCGTCGCTGTACAACGCGTGTGCCGTTCGCGCGTTTTCCACACTCAAAGGCTCGGGGTCGTACACGCCGTTGATGCGCCCGCGCCCTTCAAAGTTGGTTACCCGGATATGCTCCTGCCCCATCGTCCCGGCACCGATTACATTGAAGCGATATTTGGGCGCCTCAGTCGCAAACAGGTACTTGTCCTTATCGGCGACCAGACCCGCGTGGCCGAAGCGACGAGCGAAGTCGCGACTCCAGAATTCTTTCCCTTTTGGCATTGGAATATCCCTTAGTTTGTTGAATCAGGCGGACTGATGGATATACGCACTGATCGGGCACAATTTTAACTCAGTCATACGAATTGTTCTCCGCTTTTCCAACTTTGGAAAAATCCTTCGTCAGCGTAGGCTAAGATGATCGTTTCGCATCCAGAGCGGACGCATGGGACTATGGAAAAAGTATGACGTCGAGGGAAATTGACCATTAACCGTTGGTGCTTCTTAGGATGGCTCAAATCATGACTTTTTCGGTCAAAAAATTACCAGCTCTGGTCCTGATTGCACTTTTTTCGCAGGTCGCCGCGTCGCCGTTGTTTGAAGACGACGCCGTTCTCGAGATCAGTATTGTCGGCCCGCTCAGTTCCCTTATCGACGAAAAAAAGAATCGCGAGGAACTGCCGTTCGTTCTGCGAGCCAACGACAACGAGTTTCCGATCAAAGTGCGGGTACGCGGCAAGAGCCGCATGCGTGTGTGCGACTTTCCACCATTGCGGATAAACTTTTCAGACGACACTACGAAACAAACCGTGTTCGCTGACCAGGATAAACTGAAGCTTGTGACGCATTGTCGAAATGGCGCTTCTGATCAAGCGGATGTCTTGAAAGAGTACGCCGCTTACAGGATTTTCAACCTCATCTCAGACGTCAGTTACAAAGTACGCCTGGCTCGAATTACCTACAGCGACACCGACCAGGGAATGCAG
>JALHUQ010000387.1 GCA_022866645.1 Woeseiaceae bacterium
CGTCAGGCATTGCTGCTTGCGCTGGCCGACGCACGCGCCATCATCGTCCGTAACCGTACCCAGGTTGATAGCGAACTGCTGGCTCACGGACCCGGGATCAAGGTTGTCGGTCGACTGGGTGTCGGGCTGGACAACATCGACTTGGACGCCTGCAAATCACGGAATGTCGTGGTTTGCCCGGCGACGGGCGCTAACGATGTCGCCGTCGCTGAATATGCGATAACCGCCGCACTAATATTACTGCGCGGTGTGTGGAGCGCGAGCGACCGTATGGTCGCCGGCAAGTGGCCACGCACCGCCCTTATGGGACGCGAAGCCTATGGCAAGCATTTTGGGCTGATAGGGTTTGGTTCGATCGCGCAGCAGGTTGCGGCGCGCGCGACATCACTGGGCATGACGGTATCCGCGTTCGATCCGTACTTGCCGGCTGATCATCCGGCCTGGTCAGGCGCCAAATCGGCAACATTAGACGAGCTCGCCGGAAGCTGCGACGTGATCAGTTTGCACGTGCCACTGACGGACGAAACGCGACATCTGATAGATGAGGACTTTGTCCGAAACATGCGCCAGGGCGCCGTCCTGATTAATTCGGCGCGCGGCGGCGTGGTTGACGAGCGCGCTGTAATCGAAGCCTTGCGTACAGGCTTACTGGGTGGTGCCGCGCTGGATGTCTTCGAGTCGGAGCCGCTCAGTGCAGACGGCGGCGCGGCGTTTGCAGATATTCCCAATCTCCTGCTTACCCCGCACATCGCCGGAATCACCGACGAAGCGAACGAGCGCGTGAGTCGCCTGACCGCTGAAAACGTGCTCATGCATCTGCGCTAGAAGACCTGCGCAAGAATTAGGCAGAGTTTTCCACATACTCTTGCAACTTCGCGTCACCATCGGCGCCAAAAAGAATCTGACACGCTTCACGCAATCCGGGCGCATCGATGATGTCGTCTCTGCGAACCACCAGGCTGATCTTCGATCGACGACGCAGAAAGTCATCCAGCTTGGTGATCATCTCGCGACGTCCGGCTTGCTCGATTTCGCAACGCAAATACTCCGCATGCTCGATGAGTCGATCGGCATTGGTGGGGTCTTCACGTACAGACTCCAGCATTTCGAATGCGTTGGCTCCGTAGCGACGCCAAAGGCGCTCGGTTAATGGCTCGCAAGATCTCGGGTCGGTCATTTCGTCGAGTTCAAGTAAGCGCGCTTGCACCAGAAACTGTTCCTTTATCCGACGCTCCGGCTCTCCATACCAGCGTTGGCCGCTCACCCGAAAACTGAGGCCAAGTTCAGATACACGGCTGACGATTTCTTCACCGACATTCAGGCAGTCCGTCAATTTTCCGCCGAAGATACTAATGTGTTTGCTGGTGTCGTGAACTTCAATTTCGTGTTTGCGCGAAAGTTCGACCCAATTCGCCCCTACAGAATGGCCGCTGACGACCAACGGTCGCACACCGCAGCGTTCGGCAATAATGTCTGCCACGGTCAGGGGCTGTGCCAAACTGAGCATCTCATTCGCGTTATTGAGTATGAACTCACGATCTTCGTCTGTTACAGCAACGTTTGGGTCACTTACCTCGGTATCCGTTGTGCCTATGCAGGTCTTCGGACCCATCGGTATGACGAAAAACATGCGACCGTCGCTGGCAAAGAACGTCAGAATACGAGCGCTATCAACAATGCGGTCGACAATCAGGTGTACGCCTTTTGAGAATACGTGTCGGTGCCTGGTTTCCTGTCCCGCGTGCGCATTGAAAAAGTCGACCTCCGGCCCACAAGCGTTGATTAGAATGTCACAGCCAATGTCGAATGCACGGCCGTCGATTTCATCGCGTACCGTGATCTGCCAGCGCCCACCCTGAAAATTTGCGGCGGTCGCCGAGACATAGTTCGCTGCGACTGCCCCATAATCCATCGCGGTGCGAACGAAGGAAAAGACGAAACGTGTGTCGTTGTCATGCAGGTAGCAGTCTGAGTACTCGAACCCACCCTGCGCAGTCTCAATGCTTATTCGCTTATCGCGCCGCTCCAGCGCGCGACGCGACAGGTAGAGTGGTGCTCTCGTGGCGAACCGCCCCATGGCCCAATAGAGTAAGGTGCCGAGATAGAGAAACAGTATCGGCATACGAAAACCGCGTTGTACCGTTGTAAGAAAACGAATCTCTTTGACGGTCGATGGAAAACTCTTCATCAAGTGGTTCCTGCTTTTGCACAGGCCGGCAACCAGACCCAATTCACCGCTTTCCAGGTACTTGATCCCGCCCCACGCGAGATTCGAAGACTGCGAGCTTGAACCCCCGCCGAAATCGCCTTTGTCGATGAGCGCGACGCGGACGCCACGCGCTGCCAGCGCCGCCGCGGCGACGGCACCATTAATGCCACCACCGACGATACAGACCTCGAAGTGTCGATCAGCGAGTTTGGAAATATTGGAGTTACGTAGATTCAGGGACATTGCTGTTGCGGCTTTATGGCCACCGGGCGTTACCGCGAATTAAATTCGAACACGGTCCGCGACCTGAACGGATTTCCAGGTTGCAAAACTGTCGAAGGGAAGTGCGCTACATTTGGCGAATTCGGAAAGTGCTGAGTTTCCAGGCACAGGCCGCCGCGATAGTGATATCTGACCTTCGATTTTCCGGTGATAGACCCATCGAGTTTGTTGCCCGTGTAAAACTGCAGCCCGGGCTGATCCGTGAATAAACGAAGTTGGCGGCCGGATTTCGGGTCGAACAGCTCGGCAGCTGCGCGCAGCCCGTCGTCGTATGGTGCGGTCAGCACGAAGTTGTGATCGTATCCCAGACCGAATTCCAGTTGCGTGTGCGACTGTTCGATATCGCGGCCTATTGGCTTCGCCGTTCTGAAGTCGAACGGCGAGCCGGAGACGGAAAGAATTTCGCCGGTTGGGATCATCGTCTTGTCAACGGGCGTAAAAAACTCTGCTCCGATGCGGAGCTCATGTTCGACTATCGATTCGCCATCGTGTCCGCCCAGATTGAAGTAGCTGTGCTGGCTCAGGTTGATTATCGTTCGCGCGGATGTGGTCGCTTGGTAATCCAGCGTCAGGCGATTA
>JALHUQ010000388.1 GCA_022866645.1 Woeseiaceae bacterium
CAGAACGCTCGCAGGCGCCGTGCGTCACGTCGTACTGCATCCCGCCCGAGAAAACTGCTACCTGTCGAACTTCTGAAGCTTCGAGTATTGGTCTCGCGAAGTGCTCGACTTCGACAGTAGCGCGGATCCGGCAGCGAGGGAGCCGCCCTTGACAATTCACTATCGCGAGACTCTGTCGCCTTACTGAAGCTTCGGCGAAATCGACGCTGACTTGCAAGCGACGCGCAGCTGATCGGCAAGCCGGGAAACCACAAGAACGCAACCTTTCAGAAGGACTATTTGCCTTCATCCGGTGTACGGACAGGATGATTGTTGTCCTTCCTGCCCGCATCATTTTCTCTATTGTCAATAAAGTGTTCTTTTCTCTTATTGTCGATGAATTCTTTTTTCAGAGCGGCTTTGTCTTTTACATTATGGTCATGGCCGTGCTTGCGGTCATAGTCTTGCGAGTGGGTTGATTCTTTTTTCATATAAATCCTTCCTTCAACACGCTGCCGGCTGTCAACAGGCCTTTAATTGTGGCGAGGCCAGATTGTCTAGGCCCAGCGAACAAGCCACACGATAAGAACGATGATAAGAATGGCCTTTGAAAGGTGCTCGATATTCATTCAAGCATGACTGGTGTGAACGGTCTGGGCGCTACCGTACAAAGCGTGGTCTCATGGAGTTCTCGTTCCTTGCCGGGCTACGGCAGATAATGCAGCGATGGGCGGATTATCTGGATGCGCTCGGAGTCTCGAGTATCGTGCCGTTGGGCCGTCAGACAACGTTGAGAAGCCGGTGTCACAGCGTATTGATTTACAAGTCTATTTTCACAAAACGATAGTCAAAAATCGGCGTTCGTTCACATGCGGACGCCGCAAGAGCCTTGTGCGCTGACGAACAGACGAACGCCGAGATGGGGCGGTATTATGTTGTTACGTTACCAAAAGCGTTGGTGAATCATGATGGGGAGCTTCGATCATCAGGGCCAAATTCGTTTCGGGCCGATGATGTACTTTTGCAACCCGGCGCCGCATGGCGGCGGATCCGGTGTGCCGTCATGAGCGAAGCCGTGGATTCGCGGCGCGTAAAATGGTCGACGCCGACGCTCGTCGTTGCCGCCGCTTGCGCCCTGTTCTGCGCAACGTGGGTGGGTGCGGCTCCGAACAGTCCCATTCCTGCTTTCGAGGCAACCGCGTTGAGCGGCGAGAAGATCACCGACGCCAAGCTCATCGGCCAGCCGACGATCCTGATCGTCACACCCAGCAAAGCAGCTGCCAAAGACACGCGCAAGTGGGTCAATGCGCTGCGCGAGAACCTGGATCCGAAGTCGATCCGGATTCGCGACGTGCTGGCTATTGATCTACCGTTCTTCATGAGCGAGGCTGACGCCATAGGGCGTGCAAAGGAAGAGATTCCGGCTCGCTACTACGACCAGACCTGGATCCTCAATGAGCCAATCCTTGAAAAGGCGCTCAATATTCCGAGGGAAAGCGCGAGTGCTTACGTGATTGTCCTGGATTCGGAAGGGCAGATCATCGCCCGCGTCAGTGGCGCTCCGACCGAGCAGCGCGTCAGCCAGGTCATGTCAGCTGTCCGATCAATGAAGTGATGGGGTGCTATGGTCCGCGCAGGTGCTCGCTCTTCGGACTGTCGGTAGGGTCAGCTGGAAGTCGGCGCCATGGGTCAGTCCTGCATCGGCGTCAACAGTCAGACTG
>JALHUQ010000389.1 GCA_022866645.1 Woeseiaceae bacterium
GTGATTGCTGATATACATGATTTCCCCTTAACTCCAATTTTGTGATGCCTCGCGCCGGAAATAATTCCCGACTCAAGCTGTGTAGCAGAGATTGATCAGGCGCGCATCAACTCGGGTCGTTCAACATATCGCTTTACGGCTTGCAGGAACTCTGCGCCCAAAGCACCGTCGACGGCATGATGGTCGACCGACAGCGTACAGCTCATCACGGTCGCAACAATTACCTGGCCATCCCGCACAACCGCACGCTGCTCGCCCGCGCCGACCGCCAGGATACAGGCTTGTGGCGGGTTAATAATGGCGGAAAACTCGCGAATTCCGTACATGCCGAGATTCGACAGCGTGAATCCACCGCCCTTGTACTCCTCAGGCTTCAATCGACCTTCTTTTGCTCGCGTCGCGAGCACCTTTAATTCGGATGAAATTGTCGACAGATCCTTGGTGTCGGCCCTGAACACGACTGGTGTAATCAGGCCCCTTGGCGTTGCCACCGCCACAGCTACGTTCACGTCATTGAATTGCAGCAGCGAATCGTTTGCCCAGCCAGTATTCGCGCCCGGAACGTCGTGCAGCGCCATCGCACACGCTTTTACAATAAAGTCGTTAACGGAAATCTTTTTATCATCTCCAGTTGACCCGTTTGCCAGCCGGCGCGCCTCGAGAAGTCCGTCCAGGACACAATCGATCGTAAGGTAGAAATGCGGAATATCACGCTTCGCCTCGCTGAGCCGGCGTGCGATTACAGTGCGAATTTTGTCGGCAGGGACTATGGTGTAACTGCCCGCCGGCGGCATCTCGGTCGTCGTTTGATACGACGCCGCAGCAGCTGTTGGCGCAACTTTCGGACCCTGCAATGCAGCAACTGCTTCAACGTCTCCGAGAACGATGCGGCCGTCGGGACCGCTGCCTTCGATTGAGGCAAGGTTGATACCCAACTGGTTCGCAATCCTGATCGCCACCGGGCTCGCGAACAGGCGATCGCCTTTTTCAATAGGTTTTTCAGCCAACGCTGAGTTGGCCGCCTCTACATTGGTGCCAACCGGATCCATGCGGGTCGGCGCTGTATCAGCGGCAAGCTCCGCACCGGGGACAAATCCTTGCAGCGCATCCTGCGTCTCGCCATCGAGCAGCATCAATGCGATCGGCGTATTAACCGCAACCTCGTCGGCCCCTGCCGGCACCAGTATTTTGCCGAGAGTGCCCGCAAATTCAGCCTCCAGTTCGATCACCGCTTTGTCCGTCGACACCTCAGCGATAATGTCACCTATCTCGATTTTGTCGCCCGCCTGCCTGTGCCAGGCGTCGATGATGCCGCCTTCAAAGTCGGCAGTTAGTGCGGGGAGTAATATTTCTTTTGGCAACGTCGTTAGTCCAGTTTGAATGATGGATGGTTATTAACCGGGGTTGACCGGATGCCACAAACGTCTTGGCGTATCTCGCTCATATCCCTTGCCGTTGGGAAAGCTCACCAGTTCCAGCTGCATGCCCCATGGCGCAAGGAAATAAACCCAGGTCTGACCAGCGCTCGGGCCTGCTGTACGCACCGTGGGCTCGCCGAGAATTCTTATACCTTTACTCTTCAGTGAATCCAAAGCGGCGTCAAAATCGTCAACGTACAAAGCCAGGTGGTGACCGCCGACATCGCTGTTCTTTGGCTGGACCGTGTTTTGATCCGGCGCGTCGTATTCAAAGATTTCGAAATTCGAACCGTTCTTGCACCGCAGGAAGCGCAGTTTTTTCATAACGGTCCGCGGATGAACATTCAAATGCGTCTCCATCCAACTATCTTCGAACTGAAACGGGCCTAGTTCGTAGAATTCCTCGCATCCAATAACATTAACAAAAAAGTCGACGGCCTCTTCCAGGTTGGGCACGGTAAAGCCGACATGGTCCATCCCGCGCAGGCCCGGCAGTCCTATCTCTTTGGCCACCATGCCAAGTTACTCCCAATCACCAGAACGCGTCATTAGCTGACCGCCGCGAATGAACGACCCATGTCGGCGATCATATTGGCAAAACCGCTGCGGATCTCTTCTTTACCGACGAACGCAGACCGTTCCAGCACCTTGGATACGCTGGGCGATGCTTCGCCGCCGTGTATACGTTTGACCGGCTGATCAAGGTAATCGAAGAACCGTCTCTGCAGCTCATCCGTTACCATTGCGCCATAGGAAGTAGTCAAAGGTCCCTGCTCAAGAACGACGACGTTGTGTGTCTTGCGAACACTACTCCCGATCGTCTCCCAGTCGAGACCACCGCGGTCCAGTGAGCGCAAATCGATGATTTCAGCATCAATTCCCATTTCGTTAGCGACATCAATCGCCTTAGTCACCATCGAAAGATAGGTCAGTACGGTAAATGCACCGCCTCGCCGTACGATTTTGGCTTTACCAAGCGGTATGTAATAGTCGAAATCGCTTTCGGTCCCTGTGCCTGTACTTTGATACAGATCGACGTGCTCAAGCATCATGACCGGATCTTCGCAAAGCAGGGCGCTATTCATAAGTCCCACATAGTCAAACGGTGTCGATGCGGCCACGATCCGCCAGCCAGGCCACATCGCAAACATTCCGGCTGGATCCATTGAATGTTGCGAGCCGTAGCCGGAACCCAGCGCGACTTTCGTGCGCAACACAAGGGGCACATTTATATCGCCACCAAACATGTGCCGTGCCTTGGCGATCTGATTGAATAGCTGATCGGCCGCAACCAGCGAAAAGTCCGGATACATCAATTCAACGACAGGCCGATAATTTCCGTCCATCGCAACGCCACCACAAAGTCCAACGAAACCGTGCTCCGCAATTGGCGTTGGAATACAACGATCGGGCCAGCGATTCGGTATCCCCTTGGTCGCGCCATTGGTACCGCCACGCAATTTATGTATGTCTTCGCCCATGACGAAATAGCGTTCGTCGGTTTCCATGCGGCGCACCATTACGGAGGCGATCGAATCGATTAACTTTACTTCTTTGAGTTTTCCTTTGTAGGATTCCTGCACTACAAAATTGATGCCGTTGAACTCGGCAAGATCGCCGCGCAAGCCTTTGTCGCGGAAACTCACATCGGGCCATAGCGAACTGACGACGGCGCGCTTGCCGCCAACCGGCTCAGTCAATCGCGCTGACGCATCTTCTGCCACCGTTTTCGCGGCCTTGACGATTGCGTCCAAACCTTCCTCGTCCAGCCAGTCGCGAGACATCATTTCGCGCTCCATCTGCGACAGCGGATCACGCGCCTTGGCCGCCGCCTCCTCTTCCTTGCTTCGATAACCAAAAGCGCTGCCCGGCAGCCCACCGCCATGATGGTAATAACGATAGACGTCGGCCTCGAGCACGGCGGGACCTTTGCCCTCCCGCAACAGCTTCAACACTTCGCTCGTCGCCGCGCGCACTGACATCGGGTTCATGCCGTCGACACGAAACGACGGAATACCAAAACCCAGTCCACGAGACGACATGCGTGTTTCCCGCGCCTCTTCGGCCAGGGTCGTTGAAACCGCGTACTGATTGTTCTCAATAAAGAAGCAAATAGGCAGGTTGAACAGAGCGGCGAGATTGAATGACTCCAGCACGTTACCGATGTGACAGGCTCCGTCACCAAAGAAAGTGAACACTACCTCGCCGTTGCCCTGGCGTTGTTTCGACCACGCGGCGCCATTGGCTAACGGCACACCGCCACCGACAATCGCGTTGGTGCCAAATACGCCCGCTTCGTCCCAGCGCAAATGCATCGATCCACCGCGTCCTTTGCAAAAACCGGGGCTTAAACCCATGATCTCCGCCATGGTTCGATAAATCAGATCCTTGACCGCAGTGGGTGTGGATTCATTGCGCGGATCGTAGCCAACCCGGTCCACATAATTCAGCGTCTTGGCAAGAAACAGGTGGTGCCCACGATGTGGCCCGTTGATGGCGTCACCGTCACCGAGCAAAGACATCGCGCCGACCACCGCCCCTTCCTGACCAACGCTTACGTGCATCGGGCCATGTGTAAGGCCTTCCCTGTCGAGATTGAGA
>JALHUQ010000390.1 GCA_022866645.1 Woeseiaceae bacterium
ACAACGGCAAGTCCAGGCGTAACGCCGTGTTCCTTCAGCAACGCTGCAGTCTCCCGGCTAATAGACTCGGCGAGTTCAGCGGCCTTGGCTTTGCCGTCAATTCGTTTTGCAACGGTCATTTTTCAGTGTTCCTTGCTAACTATCCCAGCCGGGGGCTGGCGGTGCACGGATGGTAACGCCCTGCTATATTCGTTTCTACCGTGGCAAACCATGCGCTTGCCGAGCATCGCGGCCGCACTAATGAATCCAGCGACCACGACGACAACCCGCGCAGGTAGCGAGGAGAGCGTCACGATTCACCTCCCGTCGGACCCCAAAAAATAACCCAGCAGGCAAAATCATCGCTGAAGTCAACGAATCGATGCTCGATGCCGGCGGCGACGAAGAGCGCGTCGCCGGGGACGAAAGGACTTTTTTCCCCGTTCCGAACCAATGCGCCGGTGCCGGATTGCACAATATAGATTTCGTCCTGATCGTGCGGCGATTGACCATCGCTGCCGACGGGCTTGTAGTAGCCGAGCTCCATGCTGCCATTTTCGAGCAGTACGCCATAAAGCCCGTCGGCTGAGTTGCGGACGGCCTGTAGTGCTTTCTGCACAGTTATGGGTTCGGACATGTGCTCACCGTATCGCGATTCAGGCTAAAATACAGCTCCTTGCAACAGGCAAAGAGCAGCGTGAGAGCATTTTTTCGTAATCTTCGCGGAGTCGCCTTTTTTTCCGGCCTCACAATCAATACGATCTTCTGGATCGTGCCCGTCTTTCTATTCGCGATAGTTAAACTATTGCTGCCCGTTCCGGTATTGAGGCGCGCCATAACGCGCATCCTGATGGCGATTGGAGAAAACTGGGTAAGCGTGAACGGGTTGCTGATGCGATTCGCTGCTTCGGTCGATCTTGAAAGTCGGGGGCTGGAGGATCTGCAGCGCGATGGTTGGTACCTCATTATCTCGAACCATCAGACGTGGGTCGATATCTTTATCTTGCAGGCGGTTTTCAATCGCCGCGTGCCATTCCTGAAATTTTTCATCAAACAGCAACTAATCTGGTTTCCACTGCTGGGCATCGGCTGGTGGGCAATGGACATGCCATTCATGAAACGTTTTTCGCCTTCGTATCTGGCAAAGAACCCACACATGAAAGGCAAGGATCTGGTAACTACGCGCCGCGCCTGCGAAAAATTTCTTGATACGCCGACGTCTATCCTCAACTTTATTGAGGGAACGCGTTTTTCCGAGCTGAAGCGCGCAAATCGCAAATCGCCATACAAAAACCTGTTGCAGCCGCGCGCGGGCGGATTTGCAGTCGCACTGTCGTCGATGGGAGAGTTGTTCACGAACATCGTCGATGTCACTATGGTTTACCCAGAGAATGCGACGAGCTTTTGGGGTATGTGCTGTGGCGAGGACGTTCGTGTAATAGTCGACGTTCGAGTGCGCAAGCTCGAAACATGGTTGGTGGAAGGAAATTACGAAGGCGACCGGGAATTTCGCAAGCAGTTGCATGGCTGGTTGGGCGAAATCTGGACGGAAAAGGATTTGATAATTGACGCAACGAGGGAAGCTCATGGCCGAAAGTCGACAGTATGACAAAGTAGCATTCGACGTTCGTGACACGACCGCAATGCTGTTCTTTGCGAAAACGACGGATGCAGGCGATATTTCTGACTATTTGTTGTTGATGCGTACCGTCGAAGAAGACTTTGATGAGTCTATCTATATCGAAATCAATGAGCAGCAGTTCGGTGGACACAATCTGATTCGCGAGGCCTCAATGACAGGCAACGTACTAACCCTGCGACTGCACGAGCCTGCCGAGGAACTCGACGGCACCACTGACATAGTGCTGACCTGGTCGGATACGGCGGAAAATCTCGAGAGTATCGAGGCCGGCGCGTTTCGCGTGTTCGGCGATACCCTGGTGGGTGGCAACGCCTAGGTCGTGCTGCAACTGCGACCTAATTACAGCGTCTATATCCTGCGCTGTGCCGATAATACCTACTACACGGGAATCGCGTCAGATGTTGCGCGACGCATAGCGGAGCACGAAAACAGCCCTCGCGGAGCCAAGTACCTGAAGGGTCGTGGCCCACTAACGCTGGTGTATTCCGAATCCGTTGGTGACAGGTCTATTGCCACGCGAATCGAATACCGAATCAAGCAGCTCAATCGCACAGAAAAGGAGGCATTGATTAATGGCAGTACACGTCTCTGCGACCTCAGGACGGATCGGAACTCGGCTCAGAGCTAAGGAAGATCGCGATTGGTTTTCCGAACTCGGGGATTAACAGCGCTGTATCGCTGTCCCAGCGACGGCGAAACTCGTCCAGCCAAGACGCTGTCTTTTCGAAGTTATCAATAATCCTCGGTGGCAGTTCGATTTCGCCGAAAGGCCTGGTGAAATCGTCAAAGTGAACAGGATAAACAGTGTGGGCACCGGTCATGGTGACGGTATGCTGCCAGTACAACTCCGAGTAGTCTTTCCCCAGAGCACCCAATTGCGCAACTCCCAGGAATACTACGTCGGCAGCGATGTCCTTTAAACCGTATTTTTCGTACGCTGCGCTACCCTGAATTAACGCCGTACCTTGCGGATGTTCAATGATGACCGTGAAGCCGCCGCCCATGCGCCAGGCCGAGACGGCTTGCGGCATGATCAAAGGCTCGTCAATGACGCCGTCGAGAGGCACCGAGCCGCGCCAGCCGATCGGTGCGTGTCCAATCGGAAGTAGCGTGACCTTGAAGTTTCCGAACTCGAAGCTTGTCCGACCATCCACGACAGTAATCTGGTCCTCGGGAACGCCCGCGCCACGGGCGATTTGGGCGGTCGAACTCGACCCCAAAACGGAGGCACTTGAGCGGTTGGCAATAGCGCCGACGTCCATGGCATGGTCGAAATGACTGTGTAGCGGAATAATCGCGGCGAGGCGACGCATACGAAACTCGTTCATTGCGTAATTGATAGCAGCCGCGTCGTTGTCAACCGGCCTGCGCAGCAAAATATCCGCGAGAGATGGACGCGAGAAAAAACCATCGATCAGTATCTGAGTTTCGCCGTCGTCAAATAGCAAGGTCGTCACACCCAGCCACGTGACGGTGACGACATCCGGGTTCGCCGCCGACGCAACAGCCGGCGCCGGCCAATCAATTGCGTCAAGGCTGGGGCGGTCTTGCCACAGCAAGACCGCCGTCAGGCTGATGACTGCCGCGATAATGATGACGGTGGCGGCGGCCCGCTTGGCATGTTTCACCCACATCGCTACTGGCCGGCGACGAGTTTCGCCAAATGACCGGTTAATGGCGCCAGGTAATTACCCATGGCGTATCCGAGCAGCGCCAGCAAGATTGATGCAGGGACCAGATTCGGACGGTGATGTGCGGCGACGATCGGCGCGGATGCGGCTGCACCAATGTTCGCTGCGGAAGCAATGGCGACGCTGTGTATGTCGACTCTGAATATCCAGGCACCCGCCAACATAAATAGGCCATGGATGAATATCCATATGAATGCCGCCAGTACGAAAGCGGGCGCATCGACGAGGCCGGCGACTTCCGCTCGCGCGCCCATACCCGCAACAAATACATAGACGAGTGCCGTGCCGAGGGCTGTCGAATTGGGTAACTGTGACACCGGCGTCGTCGACAGAATTAGCGCTATCGTTGTCACCAGCAGAATACGAGTAGTGGTTTCCGAAAAGATGCTGGCAATAGCCGGAATCGTGTCTGCAATCCAGCCGGCGAGCGCAGGCGCAAGGCCATTGGCAATCGCCGCGACGCCGAATACGACGGCGGCAAGATAGAGATATTGTTGCATCTTGGGCGCGTGGTCATCTTCAACGTGTATATCGGCGGCCGCGTCCATCAATGCAAGGCGATCCGCCGGTACGCGTGCCCAGCGATTGAATTGGTCTGCGTAGTCACGGGACATGAGCAACAGCGGTAGCCACACAATATAGATAACGTTGTCCGCGACGACAGCGAGTCCCAGTTGTGCTTCGGATGCGCCAAGCATTTCTTTGGTCGCCAGCATATTGGCGGTACCGCCTATCCAGCTGCCTGCCAGTGTGCCGAAGCCTTTCCATGAGTCCTCGGGCAGCCAGCGGTGCATTATCGCGTAGGCGACCACGCCGCCGACGACGACACCGGCTGTGCCCATCAACATGACAAGTACACCCTTGCCCATCACCTTGATGACGGCTGGCACGTTGACTTTGATCAACATCAGTACGATGAACACTGGCAACGCGAACTGGCTGAGACCGGTATAGATGATCGATTTGTTGGGGATGACGTTGTAGCCAGCGATGGTCAGATTGCTAAGGAAGACCGGAGTCGCATAGATAAACAACAAAGGCGGGATGTAGCTGAAAAATTTGGCCTCGGTCACCTGTGCAAGCAGGAAGAAAAAAGCCGCGACGAGGCATAAGACCGCCAGTACGCCTATCGGAGATGAAATCAGAGTCTGGGTGGTTGCCATTCGCTACGTCTCAGCCGCTATGTTGTGGCCGAGTATAAATCATCAGCAGCGACGCCGCGTGTCGGTCTGGCGGGCGCGTGTCTAGCCGAAACCGAGCTGAGCCTGAAAGTCTTTGCGTGTATCGATGTCCGTCATGGCGGCCGCGTTGACTGTTAGCCAAACTGCATGCCAGTCGTCGATTTTGCTGGGGCCAAATATGTACTTGGCCACGTAGCTTTCCAGCTGACTGATGTGGATGACGTTGTTTGGCAGTGGCGAAGTGAATTCGACAGATCCCGTAAAAATGACAAGATTGGCGACGGGCACATCGGGGACTACTTTACGCAGCGCACGCGTGCGCCCTTCGTTCTGGATCAGCGGATTCAGGAAGCGGCGACGTTTGACGCCGTCAACATTGGTCCATTGCGCCTCGTCCTCGCCGCCGAAAACGACGCCACTAAAGTGTTTGGTTTGAATGCAAAGTATTCCACCCGCTGTCAGCACGGCATGATCGAGCTTCGCCAGTCCACCGTAGGCGCCAGGCAGGATGAAATCATGCAGAACGTCGGGGCTAATCCTGGCGAGCGCATGGCGTATGCGCTGCTGCCCAATTTTTGCAGTGACGTAGCGGGCGAGATGGCTTGCTGTTGAACGGAATATCAAGGTAAGCAGTAATGCTGCTGCCAGCGTGAACAGGAATTTCGCCGGGCCTACACCGGTGATGCCAGTCTGAAAGTCACCCTCGGCGGCCAGCGCCGGGAGCGCGATGAGTGGTGCTGCGCTTAGAATTGTTCGTGCTGCTTTCAACATAAGGCAAAGAATAAGCTCAAGGGTGAATCCAAATATCGTATCAGGTCACGTTTTTGAATCTTGGCAGGTTTTTTCAAAGCGTGGGAACGGAAAACTCCCGATTCGTGCCTGGGTAGGCCAGGTAGTAGCCATCAACTTCCGCGACGCAGATCGGTGTTTCATAGACCGAGCTGAGGCTCTCGGCGGTCAGGATATCGGCCTTTAGCCCGTCCGCAGCAACTCGGCCCTGACGCAACAAAATGACGCGCTCAACCTCAGGCGGGATTTCGTTCAGGTGGTGGGTCACTATGATGATGTTGCGACCATCACGAGCAAGGCGACGAATGCGACCCAAATAGTCAAAACTGGCGGCGAAATCGAGTCCCGACGTGGGTTCGTCGAGAATCAGGGTATCCGGGTCGTGCACCAGAGCACGTGCGAGCAAACAACGACGTTGCTGTCCGGACGACATGCCTAGCAGCGCCGTTTTGCAGAGTGACTCGAGTCCAAGTTTGCTCAGCGTATCCATCGCAGCGGCTACCTGATCAGCTGTGACTCGGTCTGCAAGTACGCCATGAACTCCGATGCTCGAGTAAAATCCGGACACGACGACTTCCAGGGCTGATGTCGTCGGTGTGTAACGGTGGTGGAGATCATTCGATACAACGCCGATTCGTTTGCGCAGCTCCCAGACGTTCCATCGATCCTTGCCGAGTATGCGTATATAAGAGCCTGGTTTGCTGGCCGGATACAATTCGCGGTCGATAGTTTTCAACAGCGTGGTTTTGCCGGATCCGTTTGGACCAAGAATCGCCACCCGTTCGTGTTGTGCAATATCGAGGTTCAGTTTTTCGAAGACACAGGTCGAGCCTCGCCAAATAGTGGCGTCATGTATTTCCAGGAGCTTCGGGTCAGGCACGAGGCAGGCGTACGCTAAAGTTCATTATTGAAAGGTCTGACATCGGCTGGTCCGTGCGGGGAAGTTTGTTGTTCGCGCCTAATAGTCATTACAATGATTTGTGTTGCCGCGAGTTTACTCTCATGCCCGATGGTCTGACATATTTGTTGATCTTTATAGCGGTGGTGGTCGTATATACGATCGCCAAAGTCCTTGCCTATATGCGGCAAAGCGATCAGCAGTGGGACGAGGTCGACAAGAGCAAGCTCAAAAAGTGGGACGACGACGAGGACTAACGATGACGCTTTCCTTCAACAGGTTTTTCTTGCCAAGCTCGACTGGGACGAGACGGGGTATCCGGCGTTGCGTACGGCCCTGGATCATCCGATGGCGCAACGGCTTACCCGACTGATGCGACTGATAGCGCCGGATTTGATCGTGACGCCTAACATGGGTGGCAGCCTGCCATTGCACGAATTCAGCAGTCGACTGACCGCCCCGATCATCATTTTGCCGCTCGCAAACCACGACAACAATCAGCACGCCGAGAACGAAAACATACGTCTGCAGAATATATGGGATGCCATGACGGTTTATGGTGCCGTCCTTGCCAGCTTCGGCGATTCGCTCGCGCCCTAAGGTTGGCTTTCGCTGTGTCTAGGTTATGGGCCTGTCGCGTCGCAGCAGCGATTCAAGTTCTGCTGCGGTATCTTTTGTCGATTGGATGAGCATTTCTTCCGATTCATGTATCGCGTATTGCTCCAGCAATAACTGCTCGTCACGTTTGCTAAAAG
>JALHUQ010000391.1 GCA_022866645.1 Woeseiaceae bacterium
ATCCCGGATCGCGCTTCCGAAGGGTTTGGCGTTGGATCGGATTTCCGGGAGGAGAAGTCTCGGACAGACGCGTCGCTCGGCGGCGCGGGTGATGGGAGACCCGTACTGGCGAGACGTCCGCCAGCCGCAGTCGGCGGTAAAGGTTTTCGCACCGTCAGGACACTGGGTTGTCCTTGGGAGATGATCCTGGTGGGGCCGCGCGAAGCCGATACTCGGCTGCGGTGCGCAGAACTAGCGCTTGTGCGGGGTGAACGCCTTCATCGTCAGGTCCCTGACCAGCTGCGTCGCCTTCGGATTGGGAACTCCGTAGCGGGCAAACAGCCTCAAGTGGCGATTCATCTCCCGCGCGGCTTCCGACGGGGAATAGGCACTCTTGCAGCATTCCTTCAAGCGCCCGTTCAGGTCGATGGCCACCGCGGAGAGGGGGCGTTTGCGCTCGTCTTCACCGAGCTCCTTCGGGCGGGAGAGGCCCCAATCGACAGCCGTTGCAGACACGTGGTCAAGCTGATGGGTCGGGTGCGTCATGCGTTTGGTTGGCTCACGGGTTGCCGGTGGCTGATCTTATCCTTTAGCAGACAGCCGCGTGCCTGGATTGTCCGAAAGCGGGCCCGCAACGGTGAAAGACGACCCAAAGGAGAAGTATCAGTTTATCGGCTTGCCGCCATAAGGACACATGTGCGTGATACCTTTGTGGCAATCACGCCGTCCAATTCACGAGTAGGCTGGGCAGCGGATTGCGCTTTTGTTCGGCTAGGACAATGAACCAGAAAATCGAATTGACCTTTTACTCCGACGTCCTGTGCGTGTGGGCCTATATATCGCAAGCACGCGTCGACGAAGTTGCAGAGCGATTTTCAAATCAGGTGTCCATCGACTATCGATTCTGTTCGGTATTTGGCGATAGCGCGCACAAGATTGGAATGGGGTGGGCTCAGCGTGGCAGTTATGCAGGATTTGCAAACCACCTCCGCGAGGCTGTGTCGGAATTTGGCCACGTCAAGCTTCACCCCGAGATCTGGCAACGCAACCGGCCGAGATCGTCCACGCCGGCGCACATTTTGATAAAAGCCGTACAACGAGTTGATAAGCGCCAATGTCGGGCTGTTTTGAATGAGCTTCGCTTGGGATTCTTTGAACGATGCCTTGATATCGGCACGCGGTCAGTCTTGAACGCCGCTTTGGAGGTTGTTGGGGTATCTGTCAATGACGTTCAAGACGTGATTGATAGCGGGGCGGCCCACGCTGACTTGGAAGCAGACCGCCGTGATCAGCAGACATTGATGGTTCAGGGCAGCCCTACGATAATTCTCAACGAAGGGCGGCAGAAGCTGTTCGGAAACGTTGGCTATGATGTCATCGAAGCAAACGTATTGGAGTTGCTACGTTCGCCGGCAGTCGGCGCAGCGAGTTGGTGTTAGCCGTGAGGCGGGTTGGCCGTCAGCCAAACACGGTGATTGGGAAAAGTCCGTAGCTGGCCGATTTCACCCCTTCGCGAATGTCCGCTTGTCGGGGTTCTGCCCGCTGCTGCTAGTTCGCGCCGAAGTAAGCGACGGTCGCGACCCCTGCGGACAGCAAAAGGCACAGCGGCGAATAGAGCAAGGTGTCCATCCTGGCGAATGACGTGCCTCGGACGCGCTTGAAGAATCCCACGTAGTTGAGGTCGCCCACCGCGCGTGCCAGCAGGCCGAGCGCCAGCGCATATGACAAGCCGGTGAGCAGGCGGATCGGCAGTCCGAGGATGAGTATTCCGGATGTGCCCGCCACGAGCACCGCGAACAACAGCAACACGATGCCAACGGCAATTGTCGATCCGGCGGAAGGCGTGAATGTGGGCTTACCGTCCCGGCTCGGTACCGCCGCGCTCTCACCCGAATGCCCGGCGAAAGCCATGTAGAAGTGCCACGCGCCAAGGATCGTGAAGATCGCGCAGACAAGGATTGCTACGGCGGTGATCATTTGTTGTCCTGCAGCTACGCCAGCATATTGACGCATTAACAGACCTTCCGGAGCGGATTCAGGCAGACGCTTCGCTCGACGACCCGCAGCGGGGCCGTCCTCGGAGCCGTTATGCAGCGGAGCGCGTTGATCCGTTCGGTCGATGACCCGGCCACTTGACTTGATTCATCGCGCGAGATCGTCGTCGGTCAGGATGATTCGGGGCGGCTTCGGAGGTCCCGGGCAGACGCCCGCCGAACGGCGAGCTCGACGGCCTTCGGGGCCGTCCCCGAGAACGCGCGGACGCGCGGTCGTTGGTCGTCGGGATGAACCGGGTGGAGTCGGGCGAAGCCGTTGCTCGGCGGCGGCCACTTGTGCGAGCCGAGGTGAGGGACATTGGCGGGGCTACAATCGCGTCGTGATTCAGTGACACCGGGTTGTCATCTCACGGACGGACTTCGCTCACCGTTTCCAGGCAGCTCGCTTTCACCAATACCTTTGGGGGGGACGTCATGACTGCAACGCATAAGGTCGTGTCGCACGAGGAATGGCTGGCCGCGCGCCAGTCGCTTCTCGTTCGTGAAAAGGCATTTACTCGAGCGCGGGAAGAACTGGCGCAGGATCGGCGTGCCCTGCCCTGGGAAGCGGTCCCACAGGACTACGTCTTCGAAGGAGCCGAAGGCAAGACCTCGCTGTCCGCGATGTTCGGCGGTCGGAGCCAGCTGGTGGTGTATCACTTCATGTTCGGTCCCAACTGGGAGGCCGGTTGTCCGCATTGCTCGTTCTGGGCTGACAATTTCAACGGAATCGTCGAGCACCTGCGACACCGCGACGTAACCATGATCGCGGTGTCGCGGGCAGCGTATCCAAAGCTGGCGGCCTACCGGGCCAGGATGGGCTGGACGTTCGACTGGTTTTCATCGGGCGGCACCTCGTTCAATTTCGACTATCACGTATCGTTCACACCCGAGGACATGGCGAGCAAGCAGGTCTATTACAACTACGCCATGGAGGATTCGCACAGCACGGAACGGGAGGGAGTCAGTGTCTTCGTCAAAGACGAAGACGGCCGTCTCTATCACACGTATTCCACTTTCGCGCGCGGTATCGATATCGTGAATACGGCCTACCACTACCTGGACCTCGTGCCCAAAGGGCGCGACGAACATGGACGAAACCAGTTCTGGGTGCACCGCCGCGACGAGTACGATCGCTGAGGCCCAGACGCGCGGCGGATTGGCTGCTGCAGTACCTCGCAAGATCGACGTCCGGGATGTCAGTCGCGGACACGACCCACGCTGCGCGTGCTCGAGCTGTCGAGCAGCGCTCCGAAATCGTCTTGCAGCAGTCAGCCTCCATGAAGGCTCGGCCACGGCCGAGTGAAGTCTGTTTGCCTATCTTGTCAGGTCGTCGTCGGGCAGGATGATTCGGGGCGGGTCCGGTTCGGCGCCCTGCCCTTCCATTGCCTCGGGGGTTGGCAATGACGGCGGGTTCATACGCTCGGCGAGCCACGCTTCGCGCGCCTCGCGCCGTGCACTGTCCATGTCGCCGCTCAGGTCGAGTGATCGCTCCATGAGCATGGTCGGTTCGGATCTGGCCGATTCGCCACTCGAACGGCTGGCGAGCCATTCGGCTCGTGCGTCGTGCCGGATCTCGTCCATCGAGCGGCTGCGCTCCGCTTCACGTTCTGCGAGTGCGGCTTTGAGCTCGGTGGTCGTGTCGACGATCGAGCGTGCGAGCTCTTTCGACTCGCGCTCGAGGCGACCGGACTCCGCGGCAAGACTTAGACGCTCGGTAATGTCTTCGCGAATCCGCTCGGAGACCTGGGTGCGCTCGCCGCGGCGTTCGATCGCGGTAACCGCCGGGCCCTTGTGGTAGCTGGGCTCGCGCACCTCGCCCTGGGCCGCGAGCGTGCGGTGATCGACACGAGCTTCGTGCCCGTGCTCCTCGAGATGCTCGTTCACCAGCGAGGCCCAGCGTTCGCGAATCTCCGTTAGCTCGACGCGTCCGGAGCTAAGGCCTCTCTTGGCCCGGTCGGCGTCCTTCAACTCGATGTCGGTCTTCGCTGCCAGTCCGGTCTCGGCAACCCGACGCGTAGTCGCAAGGATGTGCGCGTGGTGGTTGCGGGTGTCGCCTTCGCGGTGTGGCGCGTGAATCGCGAAATCGACCGCACCGCTGAATCGATCGGCGAGTTCCTGCGCGAACCCGCGGACCAGCTCGAGCCGCGCGTCCGCCTTGAGCTCATGAGGCAGCGCGACTTCGTACTCGCGGGCGACCCGCGCATCCTTGCGCTTCTCCGCTACCTCGGCAGCATTCCACAGCTGCTCGCGGTCGCGCGCCCACTCGGCCGACTCGGCGACACTCGATGGCAGCACGATCTCGGCGTGCTCGACGCCGCGTTTGCGCGTGTAGTCGAATACGAGACCTGTGCGCTCATCGTTCACGCGGTCGGCGGCACGATACGCCGATGCGGCCGTCGCCGATCGGCCGGCTCCGCGCGTGATGAGTTTCACCGACAGGTGATAGATCGCCACGCGCTCTGCACTCTTCGCGGCCCGATCACCCGACACACTCATTCGTCATCAGGGCCGCCGGGCGCCGGCCGAGGAAACCAACGGGACGAGGCAGGTCGCGCACCACTTCACGGGGTTCCGAGGGGGAAAGGTGGGCACACCGTCCCCCTGGCGCACGGCCGACGCGAAGCGGAGGCGAGACTTGGCGAAGACAAGTCGTAAGTGCGCCCTCCTCTTCGCTCGATTCCGTTGCAGGTCATGCGGTTAGCTCGGCTGGTGCAGTGAGTGCTGCGCGTCGGAGTCGGGGGCCTGAGTCGGGCGGTGCGTGTACAGACTCACCAACTGCGCCCTCCGGTCGTGCTGCGCTTCTGGTCTTGACGCTACGCGGGCATCGGTGGCTGTGCCTCCTGCATTTGTGTGCGAATTGCACAGAAATGCGTGAGCGCCCTCCTCCGCTCCGGCGCTCTAATGCCCGCGAGCGTTCGGTGTCAGGTCAGACGGTCGCTCGGGGAGCGACCTCGCGCGGTCAGTCAGGACCGCGCCTCTGATCTTGTTCTGCAGCGAGGCGTGTTGATGCGGGTCAACACGAATACGGATACGACGGGAG
>JALHUQ010000392.1 GCA_022866645.1 Woeseiaceae bacterium
CGGCAACATGACATAGGGTCCATTCGGGATGCCCCATACCGCCGCCGTTTGTCCAAAATCCTCGTGGTATTCTTCCATGCCGCCGGCTGCTGCGATGTCGATGATTCCCGCGATCCCGAAAGTACTGTTGAACACGAACCGGCCTATTTCGGATAATCCACGCGCAGGCTTACCTTGCAGGAAGTTATTGAGAGCGGATGCGGGCGACGTGAGGTTTCGAAAGAAATTGGAAACGCCTCTGAGAATCGGCCCGGGAACTACTTTGCGATAGCCTTTCGCAATCGGTTTGGTGGTTACTCTGTCCAGAGCCACGTTGGCGCCATAAATCGGTCGATTGATCGATTCCCAGGGATCCGACTTGACTCGCTGATCGGCAGGGATCGTCGAACAGGCAGGGAGGACGAACGCAAGAAAGAAGAGAACGACAAGCGAGTGGGTCGCAGCCTTCAAGACTATGACCCGTTGCGCGCGGACTTGCTCGATGGCCGCGCGCGCTGCATGTTGCGCAGTTGCTCCTCAGTCATGAACTCCCGAATAAAATCGATGCGAGCCTCGAAACGAATGCGCTGAATTTCCTGCAATTCCGGTAACTGTAATGCCTGCTGCAAATAGCTTATGCCACCGTTCAGGTCGCCCATCATGAATCGATACTCCGACAGGTAATACAGTGATTCCGCATGTTCATCCGCCTCGCTCGCCGCACGAGCAATTAAGCGTACCTGATCTGGCGTCGGCTGCACCTGGTTTAACAAGTCAAGCAAGATGGTATGCGCCTTTTTGGCCTGCTTTAGGTCAAGCAATCGCTCGGCATAAGCGATGACCAACGGGACATTTCGAGGGAACAGTTTGATGGCATTTTCGTAGGTCTTGAGGCCTTCATCCTGCCGCCCCAGCTTCACTTGCGTATCGCCCAACGCGATATGGTACGCGATTACTTTGGGGTTTCGATCCATCAAGCTCTCTACGATGTCCAAAGCCTTCCCGTAACTGCCATCCCTCATATAGGCGAGCATTCTGCCGTAACGCTCAATCTCGTTCTGATTTTGGTAGGCCCGATTTTCAAAATAGGCGACGGCTTCCTTCGCTGTATCGAATCGGTCGACGATGACTCGAACTTTGGCAATGCCGTAGCTGATTGAATCCTCGGTGCGAACCGGATCGTAGTTTCTGGCACGATCCCGGGCTTCCGCGATGCGAGAGGATGTAACAGGGTGGGTCATCAGGAATTCGGGAGCGCGCTCATCGGGCGCGCGAGTATTTTGACGAGACATCACGTCGAAGAAAGACGCCATTCCATAAGGATCGAACCCTGCATCCGCCAGTGCGGAGATACCTACCCGGTCAGCCTCGTGCTCATTTGACCGCGTGAAATTGATCTGCTGTTGCGCTGCGGTACCCTGTGCAACAGCCATGCCTGCCTGCATTACGTCCGTATCGCCGCCGACTGCGCCCGCGATCATTGCACCCAGCATAATTGCAGTCGAAAGCAGACTCTGACGCGAACTGGCGTGAATCGCTCTGGCAATGTGGCGTTGCGTCACGTGGGCAATTTCGTGGGCCAATACGCCCGCAAGCTCGTCTTCGCTGCGCGTCGCCTCGAGGAGTCCTGTGTGCACTCCGATAAATCCGCCCGGCAGGGCGAAGGCATTGATTCGGTGATCCTCGATAACAAAAAAAGTGAAATCGTGGTCGCCATCATTCGTTTGTGCTGCGATCCTGTTTCCAACCTCGTTGATGTACTCGGTAACGAGTGGGTCTTCGACCACCTTGCCGCTGTTTTGGATATCGCGCATGATCGCGCGCCCGAACTGTGCCTCGTCATTGGAGGAAAGTATGGCGTCCGCGGGACTGCCCATGTCCGGTAAATTGATCTCGTCCGCGCCGGCACCAGTGACGAAAACGATGGCGGCGACTATGACCAGTAGTGCATGTCTGTTGAGGCGATTACGCATAGGTGATTCGACTAGGCTCATCCGGTGGCGTTCCCGTTAATTCAATGCCTTGACGGCCTGCAGTACTTCTGCGGCATGACCCTTGACCTTCACGTTGCGCCACTCGTTACGCAATTTACCACTGGCATCGATCAGAAAAGTGCTACGCACGATGCCCATGAACTTCTTGCCGTACAGCGTCTTTTCATGAATAACATCGAAGTGCCGGCAAAGCGACTCGTCCGCATCCGAAATCAAGTCGAAGGGAAGCTGCTGTTTTTCAAGGAATTTTTCATGTGAGGCCAAGCTATCCCTGGAAACGCCCAGCAGCAGCGTCTTCTGCCGACGGAAATTGGCGTGCAGATCGCGAAAGTCCTGCCCCTCGAGCGTACAGCCCGGCGTGCTGTCCTTCGGGTAGAAGTAGATAACGACGTTCTGACCGCGCAAGGCTTTCAGTTCGATGGTCTTATTTCGGGTGGCATCGGCTTTGAAGTTGGCGACGACACGATTTAGCAGGGGTGCACTCACGGCGGGGTCCGGTCTTCTCAGGCTTTCACTGGTTCTAAGATGGCGTCGAGGTTCAAACGGTCGCAGACTTCAAGAAATTCTTCACGAAGTTGTGCGATATGTACCGTTGCAGGCACATTGATCGCCATCTGCACGGCAAACATCGGTGAGCCGGTGTGTGCTGCCGCGTAACGGCGGGTCGCCACATCGGCAATTTCAATGTCGCGAGAGGCAAAGAAGTTGGCGAGATTGAAGACGATGCCCGGTTGATCAAGACTGACGATATCGATGGCGTAGGGCATGCGATCGCCGCAGGGCGGTTTCGCATCAGTCTGGCGTATTGAAATCGCGAGATTCTTCGTTTCTCCCAGCTTGTTCAGGCGCTTTTCCAGCTTGTTGAGCGTCGCCCAGTTACCGGAAACCAGTAGCAACATCGCGAACTCGGAGCCCAGGGTCGCCATGCGGCTCTCTTCAATGTTGCCGTCGCAGGTCAGGATTACCTTGCTCAGATCCTGGACCACGCCCGTCCGATCTGTACCAACTGCTGAAATAACAATAAGTTGTGACATTTACTTCAAGTAACCCCTAGTAAGTATGCGTTGCTGGTGAGAGAGCTTGCCAGCACCTGACATGAACAGTAACATCGCCGCCTCATTTGTGGCGAGGACAAGATGTGTTCAAAGGTAGCCTGGTCGCTCTGATAACGCCGTTTGACGGCAATAATCAGGTCGATTACCCGAGTCTCAAGGGCCTGATTGACTTTCATGTCGAAGCAGGCAGCAATGGGCTCGTCATAGCAGGTACCACAGGCGAGTCCGCGACTCTGTCGCGCTCAGAACACGTTGATTTGATCGTTCGTGCCGTGGAGATAGCGGACGGGCGCTTGCCCATTATTGCCGGTACCGGCTCGAACTCGACCGCACAAACCATCGATTTGTCTCGCGCGGTTGACGATAGCGGTATCGACGCATTTCTTGTTGTTGTGCCGTACTACAACAAACCGATGCAGGAAGGCATTTATCAGCACTTCACGGCGATCGCAGATGCTGTAGACAAACCGATCATGCTCTACAACGTTCCCGGACGCACAGTGGCTGACATGTTGCCTGAGACGGTTGCTCGACTGGCTAGACACGACAATATTTTTGGCGTTAAGGAAGCCACCGGCGATATCGGTCGCTTGCGAGCGATTCAGGACCGCGTCGACGATAATTTCATGCTGTACAGTGGTGATGACTTTACGTTGCTGCCGTTTATCGAGGCGGGTGGTCATGGGGTGGTTACTGTCAGTGGAAATGTTGTTCCGGAACAGGTGGCGAGGCTATGCCGGCTGGCATTCGCTGGCCACTCTGTTGAGGCAAAAGCGCTGGACGATACATTGCAGGCATTGAACAAGGTTTTGTTTATTGAATCCAGCCCAATACCGGTAAAATGGGCCGTCAGTCAATTGGGGCTTATGGGCACCAATATTCGCCTGCCATTGACGCCGTTTCCATCGCAATATCATGAACAAATGCGAGCAGCCATGCGTCTGGCAGGCGTTGCTTTGGAGGAAAATGCATGACCCCAATGAGGGTGGTATTCGGACTATTGAGCTTGATGTCGCTGAGCGGAATCGCCGCTTGTGGCAAAGACGAAATTCGCACGACTTGCGATGAGCCGCAGCCGTACCAATCGGTGGTTGCGGGTAAACGTATTGTCGTTCCGGATGATCTTGAACCGCTGGACGAGCTGAAGGAAATGCCAATTCCCAAAGCCGAGACGCCGCCGCGCCCCGAGGGAGCGAGGTGCGTTGAGTATCCGCCGTCCGCTGGTCCAGGTAGCTAGCACCTGCAATCAGACTGGCAGGGACATGATCGGGTAGACAAAGCAAAATTCGGAGAGGTGGCTGAGCGGCTTACAAATTCGCTGCATGCGAATTTGGACGCTTGAGCACAGCGAAAGCGCCCGAAGGGCGAGGTGCGGAGGACCGAGTCAACGCGCTCGCGCCTTCAATCAGATTGGCAGGGACATGATCGGGTAGACAAAGCAAAATTCGGAGAGGTGGCTGAGCGGCTTAAGGCGCTCGCTTGGAAAGCGAGTGTACGTTTATAGCGTACCGCGGGTTCGAATCCCGCCCTCTCCGCCAGAAATTAAGAATGGGGCCCTTGCGGCCCCATTTTTGATTTCTCGCCGAGTGTGGTTGAGGATAAGAACCCTGTTCGATCGACGCAGCCGCGCAGCGGCATGTCGGCAGGGAGCTCGCGTAGCGAGCGAGCTGAATCCCGCCCTCTCCGCAAGACAGTCAGGCATTCGTTGAGTCTCCGTGGCCAGTTTCGGTCTGGTCGGCCCTGCAGGGCCGAAGGAAGGTCAGGAAATCGCTGACTTCGTGGACCGAAGAAAAGGGGCAGCTCAAGTGGTAGCCGTTCACTCCACCGGTCTGGCGCTGTCCAGCAAATCAGTGTCACCGCTTTGGGATCGTTCGTCATTGACCATCTCCTCAATATGCGTATCAGGACTCACGTCCAGAACTGCGTCATCGGGGGCAACGTTGGCCGCCTTCTTTTTCTTTTTATCCGGCACGATCCGCGTCGCCTCAGCGCCGGGATCGATCTGTGGATTCGCAAGCGGTTCGCCACGGTCCTCGAGTCTCACCCGGTATAGTGGCTCGGGAATCGTAAAGCCTCCCTGCTCAAGCGCGTCCTTCGCCACCTTTATCGCCAAGCTGCGCATCTTCCAGAAATCGCTTTTCGTCTGGTCCATCCAGGCCATGAAGGTAATCACGATATTAGAGTCACCAACGGTCTTGATGATGGCGTTAGGTCCGGGATCGTCGACCACGTATTCAAGTGCCCGGATCGAATCGATTCCGGTCGTCATTGCGGCAATCGGGTCATCAGCGGCATCGACCCCCAGGTCGAATTCGAAGCGACGCTCCGGGTTGCGAGTGTAGTTCAGGATTACGGCCTTATAGACTGTTGAGTTTGGTATGCGCAGATGATTGCCATCGAGTGTCATCAAAACCGTTGCGCGGGACGTCAGTCGAACCACCTTGCCTTCGTGCTCATTAATCAGAACGTGATCGTTTGCTCGGAAAGGCTGGCGAAGGCTCAGCATGATGCTTGAGATGTAGTTCTCCATTGCGTCACGCACGGCCAAGCCGACGGTCAGGCCGAGCACGCCAGCACCGCCCAGGATAGTCCCCATCAGCGTCGTTGCCCCCAAGAGATTGAGTGCAACCACAAGACCAATTATGACGAATGCGGCCCGCATCGCCTGGGCCATAAGTTCAGCGAGGAAGATATTCGGCGCGACTCGATTCCAGAGTGTTTCCCAATTGGCGAGGCGATGACCCGCAAACGCAATGAACACAAAAACCAGAGATGAAAGCAACACCAGCGGCCAGGCTCTCATCCAACGCTTCAGGTTTGCGGCAATCTGGTCGAGTACCGGGATCACGTTGCCTTCTACGTCGAGGGTGCGCTCGATTTCGTCCTCGACGGTCACAATACCTTCCAGGCGGCGCGCCAACTGCAGAGCCCTCTGCGCATGGGCTTCGTTGGATACCCTTCCGGACAAGGTAACGACGCCCTGCTGAACGGAGACACCGACATTTGCCAGTGTGTCAACCTGCGCGTAGATATCCTCAATTCGCTTCTGGATTGTTGGGTCCGACAGCTCGCGTGGGGCGGCTTCTATAACTGCGGTGGGATCGGCAGCCTGTCCTTCGAACTGCTGTTGTGCAAGTGCCCCGCTGATGCTCAATAAGCAAGTCAACAAGGTGAAAGACAGGTGGAATCGAGGCAATCGCGTCACTTTCGGCGGTCCTTAATGGCGATGGTCGTCCCCGGATTATACCTGCGTCGCTCTCAGTAAAGTCTGAGTGCCCAAAGAAAGGCCCGCTTTTGCTGAACGTCCCAATACACGAACCTCGCTTGCTGGGTCTCTGGTCCCATGCAGCGTATTTGAAGCAGTTTTAGCGTGATAAGCTACTTGATCACAAAGCCTGGACTGAGAAAAACGGTGAAGACATGCCGGAAATTCTCAACTGGAAATGGCGGATGAATAAATTAAGACAGCTTTTAAGCAATCTGCGATCGAGCTTCTGGTTTAAGCCTTCGCTGATGGTCACCGGCAGCATTGTGCAAGATACGGCGCTGGTGTCGCTCGCCCTGGCGTACCCGCGCGAAACGCTGGCAACTCGGTCTGTATCGTGCGCAGCGAGAGTCAAGGCATAGCGGCATGGATTCGAATGCTTGAAATCGCTGCTACCTGCCTCGTCATCACTGCACTGCTGGCGTACCTGAACCACCGCTTCGTGGGGATGCCCACGACGATCGGCGTGATGGCGTCCGCACTGATACTGTCACTGGCACTTATCGGCCTGGACGCAATGGGCATCGCGCAAGGCTTGCGCGAGTACGAGGAGTCATTCCTTCGCTCGATCGACTTTTCGAATGTGCTCATGCAGGGCATGCTGTCGCTGCTGCTGTTTGCCGCCGCGCTTCATGTTGACCTCGGCAAGCTCAAGGCCTACCGCTTGCCGGTGGCTGCGCTCGCTGTGCTGGGTACGTTGGCGTCGACGCTGGTCGTGGCTTTCGGGATCTGGATTGTGTTGCCGCTTGCGGGCCTCCAGTTGCCGCTGATGTACTGCCTGCTGTTCGGTGCCCTGATCTCGCCCACGGACCCGATCGCCGTGATGGGCATACTGAAATCCGCCGGCGCGCCGAAAGAGCTGGAACTCGTGATCACTGGCGAGTCGCTGTTCAATGATGGTGTAGGAGTCGTGGTCTTCTCGTTGCTTTTGGGCATGCTGACGAGTGGCCTCACACCAACGCTGGGCCACGGCCTGGAACTGTTGCTGCGCGAAGCCGGCGGCGGCCTGGTGTTCGGGGGGGTGCTTGGGCTTGTGACGTTTCGAATGCTCAAGAGCGTGGATAACTACCAGGTCGAGGTTCTACTGTCACTGGCAGCCGTCACGGGCGGCTACGCCCTGGCCAACAGGCTGCACTTCTCCGGACCGCTGGCCATGGTGGTCGCAGGTCTCATTATCGGAAATCACGGCCGCGCGATGGCCATGTCGGACACGACGCGCCGCTACCTGGACATGTTCTGGGAGCTTATCGACGAGATATTGAATGCCACTTTGTTCGTCCTGATCGGCATGGAGGTTCTGTTGGTGGTATTTTCGGCCAACCTAATTCTTGCTGCTGGCTTGGCCATTGCAGTGACGCTGCTGGCGAGGCTGCTGACGGTCGGGTTGCCGGTGGCCGCGCTGCAGGGCTTCATGAAGCTGCCATCGGGTTCCTGGATAGTATTGACCTGGGGCGGTCTGCGTGGTGGTATTTCGGTGGCTCTGGCCTTGTCGTTGCCCATGGGCCCGGAGCGCAATACCGTGGTCGCACTCACCTACGGCGTCGTCGTGTTCTCGATACTTGCGCAGGGTTTGTCCATCGGTCGTGTCACGCGTCGGGCGACGTGAACCTCTGATCGGCGATGGCGAAGTGAGCGACAGCGGGCGAACTGATTCGAGGAACCGATATGGCCACCGTCTGTGCCGTAGCGAACTGTGGTGAAGTCCGGGGGTGGACGAACTGTTCGTCACTTGAAAAGTGTCAAAGCCGAGAACATCACTATCGGCCGGTACCTCCAAAGGACATAGATGCAAAAGGCCCCGCAATGGGCCACTTTGTGTTACTCCGCCGAAAACCCCAGTTTCCGCATCTGTGGGGTCTTTTTGTACTGGTGTCCCTGCATGCGGCGGAGGATGTTGTCGAGCATCTTGATCGCCGCGAGTATATGTGGGCCCTTGTTGAGCATGACGCAGTCGGCTCGTTGTGAC
>JALHUQ010000393.1 GCA_022866645.1 Woeseiaceae bacterium
GAAGTCGTAATCAAACGTGTCCTGGCGCCGCCATGGACGACCGACTGGATTACCGAATCCGGCCGGGACAAATTGCGGCAATACGGCATCGCGCCGCCCAGCCGCAGTCGGGACATCGCGTGCCCTCAATGTGCGTCGCTCCGCACCGAGTTGATCAGTGAATTCGGTTCGACCGCTTGCAAGGCTTCCTGGCGTTGCCGGGATTGCCTCGAGCCCTTCGAATACTTCAAGTGCCTATGAGGCAGTTTCACCCACTCATTGTTGTCGGCAAGGAGCAGGAGACACGCGACTCTGTGCGCATCTCGCTGGACGTTCCCGAGGACTTGCGCTCGGAGTACGCATTCCAGGCCGGTCAACACCTGCCGATCCAGATCGAGCGCGACGGCAGGAAACTGAGATGTACCTACAGCATTTGCTCGGAGCAGGGTACGTGGCCGCTGCAAATCGGCATACGTGTTCAGCCGGGTGGGCAGTTTTCAGAGTTTGCAGCGAATGAGCTCAAGATCGGTGACTCGATCGAAGTTATGCCGCCGAATGGACAATTCCATGCCGTGCTTGATGCAGGCAATGAGAAGCAATACGTCGGATTTGCTGCGGGGAGTGGTATCACACCGATACTCTCGATCATGACATCGGTGCTGCGCGATGAACCGCGCAGTCGATTCGCATTGTTCTACGGGAATCGAACACAGGGCACGACGATGTTCATCGAGGATCTTTATGCATTAAAGAATCGCTATCCGGATCGCCTGCAATTGCACTTCCTGTTCAGCCGCGAGGAACAGGAATTCGCCATCGCAGCCGGACGTCTGGACGAGGCGAAAGTGCGCGAGCTGTACGAGCACTTTTGCGCCGGCGCGCCGCCGGACGAAGCTTTCGTCTGCGGCCCGGACTCCATGATAGATACGGTGACAGTGACCTTAACTAAACTCGGTATTTCCGCGGAAAACGTGCACGCGGAACGCTTCGGAGCGCGCCGTAGAGCCATCGGAGATAAGGTCACTGTCACCTTAACTCAGGAGGCGGCGGATACCGCGGATTTTGCCCGCGTGACGGTGCTTATGGACGGTCACGAAAAGTCTTTCAAAATGGCGCGGGGCGGGAGCAACATTGTCGACGCGGCCGCGGAGCAAGGCATCGACCTGCCGTATTCCTGCAAGGGCGGCGTTTGTGCGACGTGCCGGACCTTCGTCGAAAAGGGCGAAGTCGAAATGGCGACAAATTACGGATTGGAGCCGTGGGAGGTCGAAAAGGGCTTCGTGTTAGCTTGCCAATCGACGCCTAAGAGCGATGAGTTATTGCTAAACTACGATAAGACCTAAAAACAATACGACGTACGGGGCCGGTTGGCGCGATTTCAAAACCACCGCTTGAGCGATCGGCGTAGAATTCACCGTTACGTGCGCTCAGTCTGGGCGAAGCGCCACACGACGCCGGAGGGCGTATGACCGAATCCAAACCTGCTGCGGCATTGCAATTGCCCGCACGCAAGAGTTCCTACGATTACGAAGACATGCTGCGTTGTGGGCATGGCGAAATGTTTGGCAAGCAGAACGGCCGCCTTCCCAAGCCGCCAATGCTCATGACCGACCGAGTAACGTTGATCACCGACGATACCGGCGCCTACGGCAAGGGCGAGCTCAAAGCCGAGTTCGATATCAAGCCTGACCTGTGGTTCTTTGATTGCCATTTCGAGGACGATCCGGTGATGCCGGGTTGCCTTGGACTCGACGCCTTATGGCAGCTGGTCGGGTTTTTCCTTGTCTGGGGCGGCCACGAGGGTCGCGGTCGAGCGCTCGGCGTTGGCAAGGTGAAGTTTACCGGCCAGATTCTGCCGACTGCGAAGCTCGTCACGTTCCAGATTGACATCAAGCGCATTATTTCGCGCAAGCTGGTTCTCGCGATGGCGGATGGAACGGTTTCCGTCGATGGCCGCGAAATTTATACAGCAGAAGACCTCAAGGTCGGGCTGTTTACCTCAACTGATAATTTTTAGGATCGCACATGCGTCGCGTCGTAATAACAGGTCTCGGTGCCGTTTCGTGTTTAGGCAATTCAAAAGAAGACATTACTGAATCTCTGCGTCTTGGGCGCTCTGGCATTGTCGCCAACGAGCAATACAAGGAGATGGGTCTGCGCAGCCAGGTATCTGGTAGCGTCAATATCGATGTATCCGAGCACATTGATCGCAAAGTGTTGCGCTTCATGGGTGACTCGGCGGCCTATGCTTACATCGCGATGCAGCAGGCTATCGATGACTCGGGACTCGAAGAGAGCGACGTTTCCAATATTCGCACCGGTATTATCGCTTCCTCCGGCGGTGCTTCGAGTGCGAACATCGTCTTTAGCGCTGATACCTTGCGGGCGCGTGGTGTGCGCAAGATCGGACCGTACATGGTGCCGCGAACGATGGGCAGTTCGGTTTCCGCCTGTCTCGCGACGCCCTTCAAGATCAAAGGCGTGAACTATTCATTGACGTCAGCATGTGCAACCAGTGCACATTGCATTGGCGCCGCTGCAGAACAAATCCAGCTTGGCAAACAGGACATCGTATTCGCCGGGGGCGGCGAAGAAGAACACTGGTCGCTCGCTTGCCTGTTCGACGCCATGGGTGCGTTGTCGTCC
>JALHUQ010000394.1 GCA_022866645.1 Woeseiaceae bacterium
AGGCCCAGATACTGAGCGAGTGAATATGACCGGCTCATTGGAGTGATCTGGCTGGGGGTTTACTTCCCATCAACTTGAGGGGCTGCTTTCGGATGTATAGCTGACCTCTAGCCCGCCCCTGGCACCCACTCAGAGCATCTGCCCCCCTACCAGCCTCGATCTCTGAAAACTGCTGCCCCTGCCATCTAAATCACGAAACCCTCAGGACAGGATCACAGCAGCCTCAGTTAGTTCTGGCCCCATCGGGCCACCATTCAGTCTCACCAAACAGATCAGGGGACTGACATGAACTACGAACAACTAGAACTCGACACCGCAATGATCATCCTCGGCCTCGGCTACGCATCAAGCCTCGTGATGGCAGTTGGCTGGGTAGCGTCGTTCGTCCTCTGATCAGGTATTTATGTCTGGCGGCGGGTCGGAGCGGTCGCTCAGGAACTTCGATCCCAGGATGCGTCGCCTCAGGTAGGCGTAGACCTCAAGCAAAGGCAGTTCTTTCGGGCATACGTCGGCACAGGCCATCAGGCCTACACAGCCGAATACGCCCTGTTGACCCGCGACGACCTCGAACCAGTCCGCATCGTCGCGCTTATCTCGTGGATCCATCATGAATCGTGAGACGCGATTGAGACCCGCCGCTGCCAGAAAGTCGGGGTTGACGTTGGCGACACCGCAGGATGCCACGCAGCAGCCACATTCGATGCAGCGGTCACCTTCGTAGATTGCCTGAGCGATATCGTCGCTCATGCGCTCCTCGGTCGCGTCTTTGTTGAAGGGTTGCTGCTCATGAATCCACGCTTCGGTTCGCTCCGCCATTTCGCGAAACCAGGTTCCGGTATCGACCGACAGGTCACCAATGAGTTTGAAGGCCGGCAACGGATGCAATCGTATCGTCTCCGGCAAGTCAGCCGTTAATGTTCGACAACCCAGCGACGGTCTGCCGTTCACCATCATTCCGCAGGAGCCGCAGATCGCAGAACGGCACGCGAAATCGAACTGCAGTCCCGAATCTAAAGTTTCGCGAATTTCATTCAGCGCCATGTACAGCGTCATGTACGGCCTTTCGTCGATCTCGAACACGTCAATATGCGGTTCGCTATTTGGATCTTCGGGATTGAAACGGAAGATTTCGAATCGCAGTCGGCGCGCAGCTGCGTTTTCCTTGTCGCTCATCTTGCCACTCCCTGGGTTTGCTGCAGACGGCTGCCGATTGCCTCAACACTCGCAAGCCGGCCTTCCCTGGCCTGCAAGTCAGCGACCGATTCATTGTATTGGCTAACCGTCTTGTTCATTTCGATACGCTCGTCGCTGCCATAGCCGCGGTGACCCGGGGCCAGGTCTATCAGGCCAACCGGCTCATAACTCAAGGTCGGTGCACTCGCATCCGGCTTCCAGCGAGCCAAGGTACGATTCAACCATTCGCGATCATTGCGTAGCGGGAAGTCACTGCGAAAATGTGCGCCACGACTTTCTGCTCGGGCCAATGCGCCCATCGCCACCGTCAGCGCGAGCCGCAACATGCCAGGGAAGCGCAGTGCGAATGCGAGTTCGGGATTGGCACCCGGTCCTTTGTGCCGCAGTACGGCGTGCGAACATTCTTCGATCAACGCTTTAATCTCATCGACCGCCGACTTGAGGTCATCACCGGTTCTGAAGATGCCCACTTTGGTGATCATGATTTCACCGAGTGCATCACGAATTTCGTAGACACTGCGCCCGTTGCCCTCTCGTGCCAGCAAGTTCTGAGCGCGTTTCTCTGCGGCGGCCAGCGCCGCAAAAGCCAGTTCGGTATCGGCCTGCAAAGTCGTGCCGGAGGCATACTCGGCAACGCGCGCGCCGACGACACGGCCCGCGACCAGGGTCTCCGCGAGGCTGTTGCCACCGAGTCGGTTGAATCCGTGCATGTCCCAGCAGGCCGCCTCGCCAACGGCATAAAGGCCGGCCATGCCGTAGGCCTCACCGTCTTTGTTTACGCGCACACCGCCCATCGAATAGTGCTGCGTGGGGCGTACGGGGATCATGTCGTTCGCTGGATTGATGCCGGCAAAATCGCGACAAATATCAAAGACTTCCAGTAGCTTGGTTGTCAGGTGCTTTTCGCCAAGGTGGCGTATATCGAGCCACAGATGACGTCCATTCGGGGAGTCGACGCCGTTGCCGTCCAAAATACATTGCATCATGTGGCGCGACACGACATCACGGCTGGCGAGTTCCTGTTTCTCCGGTTCCGCATCCACCATGAAGCGGTGCAGGTTCTTGTCCAGCAAATAGCCGCCGTCGCCACGACAGCCTTCCGTAATCAGAATGCCGCTGGGTGACAGCGCGGTTGGATGAAATTGAACTGCTTCCATATTGCCGAGCGGAACTACGCCGGTATCCAGTGCGATCGCCGCGCCGGTCCCATAGTTGATCGTCGCATTCGTCGTGTAACGGCCGTAAATGCGCCCGTACCCGCCGGTTGCTATTACGGTCGCTTTCGCCAATACGCAAAACTGCTTTCCGGTTCGAAGGCATCGCGCTACGACGCCAAAGCAGCGGCTGCCGTCATGGATGAGTGCTATCGCCTCGACACGATCGCGCACCGTTATGCCGAGTCGCACGACCTGACTATCGACCGCGTACAAAGCAGCATGGCCGGTTCCGGCCGCCGCATAGCAGGCACGCCATTTTGCAGTGCCACCAAAATCACGATGCGTAATCAGGCCATCGTTCTCGAGCAATTCCTCGATCTCGACGGATTCGCCCTTAATGAAGTACTTATTTTTTCCACCACGCACGCGAGTCCACGGAACACCGTAGTGGGCTAACTCGCGCACGGCGACCGGTGCCTCCTCGGCGAATATCCTTGCGACCTCCTGATCGGCGCCCCAGTCGGAACCGCGAACCGTATCCTGAAAGTGCACTTGAGGACTGTCGCCTTCGGCTTTCACGCAATTGCCGAGAGCGGCTTGCATACCGCCTTGTGCTGCACAACTGTGGCTGCGTCTTGGCGGCACCAGCGACAATATCATCGCCTCCTGTCCCGCCGCCGCCGCTTCTATCGCGCAGCGTTCGCCGGCAAGGCCACCGCCGATAACCAGTACGTCGGTTGTTATCAGTTGCGGCGTCATGACGCGCCCTCACTCAGCAGAAACTCCAGCGGTGGAGACAACACTCCGGCGAGGACCAACAATGTTATCGCTCCGAGGCCGAGAACGACCCAGAAGATGACTTGCTCTATGCGGTGCAGGTGACGACGATGCGGCAGGAATCCGGAACCCCACTTCACCGCCAGACGGTAGAGCCCGACACTGGCGTGAAACTCAACGCACAGCAACAATATTCCGTACGGCAACCACAAGCCGGCCGCGACACGCGCCAAACTCGTCGACGATTCGATGCCTGCGTGATCGCCAAACAGCGGCGTGAATATATCCATTCCGAGCAGAACCAGGTGGAAGCTGCCGAGCACCAGCATGACCATGCCGGTGCGCACTTGCCATATCCAAAGCATCGATTCCAGATGCGGAACAAAGGGCGAGTTGTCGCGACGGGATGGAACCTTGTCGCGACCGGCATTCTTGAGTCCCTTGGCAAGGGCGATCATGCGACGCCGCTCATCCAGCTGCGCCGGAATTTTTCGCGACGCGACGATGGCGTGAACGATAAAGAGCGCGAAGATGGCGGCGATTGTGGGCTGCGCGATGTAATAGTCCTCAAGCATCGTCGCCATCCAGTCGAAACCACGTTCGCCGGTCAGTATCGAACCCACCAGGACGACGTGGCCAAACATGAAAAGGGCCAGTGCCAGACCGGTGCCACCGCTGATGAGCTCATAAACGATTTGCCGTCGAGCGTTGACCTTCGAATCCACTGCGTTCGTTGCGTTGGTCAGAATCTTCATTTCAGTCAGGATTCAAGGTCGACATGATATGCGGGTCCTCTTCCTTTTCCGCTAACAGCACATGACAGGTGTCGCATTCATGCTCTATTTCATGTCGTTCAGCCGTTCGCATTCTCTTATTGTGGCAACGGAAACAGCCGGGAGACTGGTCATGTCCTATGTGGTTGGGATAGGTGTTCCACCACACCTTCATTTGCGGAAACACGTTGAGCGAATAGATATCGCCCAGAGCACCTGCGGCTGCTTTTATTGCCTCTGATTTCTCTCCGGCAAGATCCGGGTAGTTATCGGCATAAAACTTCATCAACTCATCATCGATGATTACTCGCGCCGCCTCATGCGAATCGTACTCCGCATCAATGATGCGCAGACTCTCACGTCTCACGAAAGGCAGCGTCCGGTCGATCAGGCCAGCGCTTATCGCATTGTTTATTTCTTTTTCAGGTGGCTTGTAGACATGGCTCGGCCGATTGTGACAGTCGACGCAATCCATATCTCTCCAGACGCCGCCATCTTCGGGGGCTTTGCGGTCACTAAACGCCGTAACCAAACCGTCTTTATCCGTCAGCTCAACCTCGTAGATCTCTTCACGAGTCTCATCCGAGCGATAGCGAATCGCGACGTTCGGATCGACGTGCCAATGTATTCCCGAAGACCCCAGGCCCCCGGCACCACCGACTCGCAACAGCAATGCCGTCGTCAACTCGGTATTTGCCTCGTCCTCTTTATAGGACTTTCGCACTGACAACTTGTCGCCCACGAACTTCGTCGGCCAATGGCATTGCTCGCAGGTATCGCGGGCCGGACGCAGATCATGCAGTGGCGTCGGAATGGGCCGCGGATACAAGTCCAGCGCCACGGAAACCAGCTGCCAGGCTCCATCGAGTTTGGATTTCACGAACCAGTCGGCACCCGGACCGATATGGCAATCCGCACATTTGAGCCGTGAATGGGCCGATCTCTGATGCGCAGTGTGCTCGGGCTCCATCACCGAGTGGCAGGCCATGCCGCAGAACTCCGTAGATTCCATCACCTCCACGCCCTTGTAGGTCGCGGCGCTGAGTATGACGATGTTGAATATTGTTGCCGCCAGGAAGATCAGCAGCCAATTGCGTGTCTTCGGCACATTGAGATCGAAAACAGGCATCATCTGTGTCGTTTCGCCACCAGGCCTTCTGGCCATCTTGCGGCGCCACAAAACCGCCCCAATCGGAATCAGAATC
>JALHUQ010000395.1 GCA_022866645.1 Woeseiaceae bacterium
CGATGTCATCAACGTACGTAAAGTCGCGGCGGTGTTTGCCGTAGTTGAAGACGTCAATCGGTTTGCCTTCAATGATCGCTTTCGTAAACATGAACAAGGCCATGTCGGGGCGACCGTAGGGTCCGTATACCGTAAAAAAACGCAGTCCCGTCGTCGGCAGATTGTAGAGATTGGAGTAAGTGTGGCACATCAGTTCGTTGGCTTTTTTTGTCGCGCCGTAAAGGGCCAGCGGATGGTCAACGTTTTGGTGTATCGAAAACGGCATCGTCGTGTTCGCGCCGTACACTGAGCTCGATGACGCGTAGACCAGATGTTGCACGTTGTTGTGTCGGCATCCTTCAAGGATGTGCAGCGTGCCAACGATGTTGCTCTCAATATAGGAATGTGGATTCTCGATCGAATAACGCACGCCTGCCTGCGCCGCGAGATGCACGACTTTGTCGAACTTCTCTTTCGCGAATAAGGCCTCTATTGCGCCGCGATCTGCCAGGTCGATGCGATGCATCGAAAAATCATCGTAGGCTGCCAATACGCTTGCCCGCGACTCTTTCAGACTGACGTCGTAGTAATCGTTGAAATTATCGAGGCCAACGACAGTGTCGCCGCGATCGAGTAATTTTTTCGACGTATGGAAGCCGATGAAGCCGGCGGCGCCTGTTACCAATATTTTCATGCTGTGTCTCTTGTTCTAAAGGCGGTCATCGACTTCGTCCGAGCGCAGCACGTACTTGATGTCATATAACACCGCCGTGTCTTTGCAGAAGGCTCGAATTCCGGCGGCACCCAGAGCCCGAAACTCGTCGTGTGCGACCGCGATAATGACCACATCATACGCCCCTTTCTCGGGCTCGATGACGAGATCGAGGTTGTACTCGTGTTTTGCTTCAGTGGCGTCGCACCAGGGATCGTGAACCTCCACTTGCGCACCATACGATGCCAGTTCGTGAACAATATCGACAATCTTGGTGTTACGAACGTCGGGGCAGTTTTCCTTGAACGCGAGTCCAAGAATGAGCACTCTCGCACGTGACGGCTGGATGTCCTTCGTCAGCATGAGTTTTACGACTTGCGACGAAACGTAGAGTGCCATGTTGTCGTTGATGCGGCGCCCGGCCAGTATCATCTGCGGGTGATAGCCGAGTTGCTCAGCTTTGTACGTCAGGTAGTAAGGGTCAACGCCGATGCAATGCCCGCCAACCAGGCCCGGCCGGAACGGCAGGAAATTCCATTTCGTTCCAGCGGCCAGAAGAACCTCTTCGGTGTCGATGCCGACTCTTTCAAAGATCATCGCGAGTTCGTTGATCAACGCGATGTTCACATCGCGTTGCGTGTTCTCGATGACCTTCGCGGCTTCCGCGATTTTGATGCTGGACGCTTTGTGCGTTCCCGCTGTGATGATGGATGCATAGACCGAATTGATAAAGTCTGCTGACTCTTTCGTTGAGCCCGAGGTGACTTTCAAAATGGACGGCAGCCTGTGTTCCTTGTCGCCCGGGTTAATTCGCTCCGGGCTATAGCCGACAAAGAAATCGTCGTTCATTTTGAGACCCGATCCTTCTTCGAGAAACGGCACGCAAAACTCTTCTGTCGCGCCCGGATACACGGTCGACTCATAAACAACGATGTCGCCCTTCGCGATGACCCCGCCGAGTATCTTGCTGGCGGATTTCAATGGCGTCAGCAACGGGCGATTGCTGCCGCCGATCGGCGTTGGCACGGTGACGATGTAGAAATTGCAGGCCTTAAGCTCCTGTTCGTTCGATGTCAGTGTTAACTGAGTGGCTTCCGCCAACTCCTCGCTCGAACACTCCAGCGTCGTGTCCACGCCGCTAACAAGCTCGGCAATGCGGCTGGCCTTGATGTCGAAACCGACGGTCGGATATTTCTTGCCGAACTCGACGGCGAGCGGCAGACCCACGTAGCCGAGGCCGACGATGCCGATACGTAACTTATTGATATTAAAGGACATAAAGAGTCTCGTTGCAGTGCTTCAAAGTATTAAAGGATATGCGGCACGAACCAGAGTGCCAGCAAGCCTGTGATCGTCATCGTCACTGTGTACGGCAGTGCCATGACGACCATCCTGCCGTAGGACAAGCGGATCAGTGGTGCGAGCGCCGACGTCAACAGAAACAGGAACGCTGCCTGACCATTCGGTGTCGCCACCGACGGTATGTTCGTGCCGGTGTTGATCGCCACGGCCAGCGCGTTAAATTGCTCGCGGGTAATTTCCCCGGCCGTAAACATCTCCTCGACTTCGCCGATATACACCGTCGCGACGAAAACATTGTCACTGATCATCGATAAGGCGCCGTTCGCAGCATAGAACAGGGCTTCCTGCAATTTGCCGTCGTAGGTCATCACCCAATGAATGATCGGTGTAAACAGTTTCTGGTGATCGATCACCGCGACGATGGCGAAAAACACCACCAGCAAGGCCGTGAAAGGCAGTGCCTCTTCGAATGCGCGTCCGATGCGATGCTCTTCGGTGACGCCGTTGAACGCCGTTGCCAGCACGATGACCATCAGACCCACAATGCCGGGCGCCGCCAGCCCGAAGCCAAGCGCGATAATCAGCAGTAATGCGACCAGGCCCTGCACGGCGATAATCATGGCGTCCGACTTGCTGCGTTTACCCGCCATCTCTTTGTCGAAGTCTTCCAGAACTTCACGAACCTTGTGCGATAACTGCGCACCGTAACCAAAACTTTTCGTCACCTCGAGCATCATGCAGGTGAGTAGCCCGACAACAAGCACGGGCATCGAGATGTGCGCCACGCGCAAAAAGAACTCCACAAACGACCAGTCCATGACTTCTGCGATCAGCAGATTCTGTGGCTCGCCGACCATCGTTGTGACGCCGCCTAAAGCGGTTCCCACCGCAGCGTGCATCATCAGGCTGCGCAGAAAAGCACGGAAGGTTTCAAGATCTTCGGCGTGCAGCTCATGGATTTCATGGTCGCTGCCGTGATCGTGTTTATGGGCGGAAGTCTTGCCGGATGCCACCCTGTGGTAGACACCATAAAAACCGACAGCCACGGTGATCACTACCGCGGTTACCGTCAGTGCATCGAGAAATGCCGACAGGAATGCCGCCGCAAAACAAAACATCAGTGACAGCATTATTTTCGAACGCACTTCGAGCAGAATTTTCGTGAAGACGTAGAGCAGCATCTCGCGCAGGAAGTAGATGCCGGCCACCATGAACATCAACAACATGATGACTTCGAAATTCTTCTCGGCTTCGTGCAGCACATGCTCGGGCGACGCGAGTCCCATCAGGATCGCTTGAATGGCCAGCAGGCCGCCCGGTTGCAAGGGATAGCATTTCAGCGCCATGGCCAGCGTGAATATGAATTCGGCGACGAGTAACCAGCTGGCCACGTGGGGATCGAACAACACCACCAATGGATTGACTATCAGGAAGCCAATAATTGTGAGTTTGTACCAGTCCGGTGAGTTGCCGAGGAAATTCTGGCGCAGCGCCGCTGCCATCGTATGGGACATACCGTTGTTATCCTTCTTTTTGGGTGCTCGCCGAGGCAAACGACCGATTCTAGTCAATATCCCAGACGCACGCACCGGATTTGCGGATTTTTTCGAGCATCGCTTCGTGCGCGGCGGCTTCTTCGGCCGTCGCTCTGATGACGGGCAGATCTTCCTGCTGTGCGTAGGCCGCGTCGTCGGTGTCGTCCGAGTCGCTGCTGCCATCCGAATTCGCGTGATGACCGAGCACATCGTCGTCCAGCAACATCGCCGTCTGGCCGCCGGTCATCGCGAGATACACATTCGCCAGTAATTCGGAGTCGATGAGCGCGCCGTGAACATCGCGTTTGGTCGCGTCCACTGCGTAGCGTTTGCAGAGTGCGTCGAGACTGTTGCGCTGGCCCGGGTGCAACTCGCGCGCGAGGGTCAGCGTATCGAGCACGGTGGCATGGTCTTCGATCTTCGGCGCTGCGTGCTTCATGAGCTTGAGCTCGTGCTCGAGGAAGCCGACATCGAAAGTCGCGTTGTGAATGATCAGCTGCGCGTCTTTGATGAACATCAGAAAGTCGTCGACGATCTCAGCGAAGCGCGGTTCTGTTTCGAGGTCGGCGCGACTGATGCCGTGGACGCGCTCGGCGCCCTCGTCGATATCGCGCTCGGGATTCAGGAAGCGGTGAAACTCGCGGCCCGTCAGGCGACGGTCGACGAGCTCGAGACAACCGATTTCGATGATGCGGTGGCCCTGGGCTGCGGACAGGCCGGTGGTTTCGGTGTCGAGTACGATTTGTCTCATGATTGCTTTTTTTCCATCTCGTCGATGCCGCGGTTCGCCAGTTCGTCGGCCACCTCGTTGCCGGGATTGCCATTGTGGCCCTTCAC
>JALHUQ010000396.1 GCA_022866645.1 Woeseiaceae bacterium
CCGTCCGCGGCGTCTGCCACTGCCGCCAATGCTCGCCGCCCGAGGTCGAAGCCGCTGCCGGTGTCCCCGAACCAGTGCCCCCAACCGCCCGCCACCGAGCGGCGACCACTACCGTCACTACCGATAGCTACGGAACCCGTGCCGACGATCAGAGCAATACCGCTCCCGTTCGGCGCGCCAACCGCCAGCACCGGATCGGCGTCATGCACGATATCGACCGTGTTCGCGAGCGCCCGAAGCTCCGCCCAGTTGTCGATGAACGATCGGACGTCCGGCAACGAACTCCCGGCCAGTCCGAGTACGGCATAGTCGATGGTCTCCTTGGCCGTCCCGGCCATGCGATGGGCAGCGTCGACCGCCACATTGAGGTTAATTTCTGCGTGCGCCCGGCCAACGGCGCGTACATTTGACGGCCCACCGTAGCCCTCGCCCAACACTCGCAACTCGCCATCACTCTCCACGGCGGCGATGCGCACCGCCGTTTTCGAGCCACCACCATCAATGCCGAGTATGAGTCTGCGCTTACTCATCTTCGCCCAGTGCGTGGCGAAGGCGTCCGCCGGCATCAAGCAGGCGCTGTCGAGCTGCCGTTGCATCAATACCGAGCCGCCGGCTAACGATGGCCGTCTTGAGTTCACCGCCACTGGCGCTTAGCAGCGCTTCGGCGTCCGCTACTCCAAGCCCGGTTAATTGTTGCAGGATGCGCAGCGACCGCCCGACAAGTTTTTCGTTACTCGCCCGCAAGTCGACCATAAGGTTGCCGTAGGTTTTTCCCAGGCGGACCATCGCGGCTGTGGTCAACATATTGAGCACCATTTTCGTGGCGGTGCCGGCTTTCATGCGCGTGGACCCGGCCAATACTTCAGGGCCGGCGACCACCGCAATCGTAATGTCGGCATGTGCGGCGATCGGCGCATTCCGATTGCATGTCAGGCCGATGGCCGCAGCGCCGACAGAACGTGCTTCATCGAGCGCGCCAAGCACATAGGGCGTCGTGCCGCTGGCAGCGATGCCGACCACTGCATCTTTGCCGGACACACCCAGTCTCCGCAGGTCCCTGACCGCCAGAGCAGCAGAATCTTCGGCGCCTTCCACTGCATTGCGCAGCGCCTCGTCGCCGCCGGCAATCAGGCCCACGACCTGCGCCGGGTCGGCGTTGAAGGTCGGCGGGCACTCCGAGGCATCCAGCACCCCGAGACGACCGGACGTTCCGGCGCCCAGATAAATCAAGCGCCCGCCATCCGCAAGCCTTGCTGCGATGACATCGACTGCCTCGGCTATGAACTGAGCCTGCTCCGCAACCGCGGCCGCGATTTTTGCATCCTCGGCGTTAATTAGCCTCACGAGTTCAATCGTGCTCAGCCGGTCCAGGTCGGCAGAGGCGGGATTCGCCGCTTCAGTTGTCAAATTCTCGTGCATTGCTCTACTGTATCCGTTCTATGACCGCCCGACATTTTCTGTTTTCGCTTCTTGTGCTCGCCGCAACTTTGCTCGCTCAGGCGGATGAAGTTCTGCCCGGTATTGACGTACTGGAGCGCGACGGCTTCCGGCAACTCGCTGGCGCGCACGTCGCTTTGATAACGAATCACACGGGCCTTAGTCGTGACGGTCGCAGTACGATCCGTTTGTTGCACGAGGCACCCAACGTTGATCTCGTACGCATTTTCAGCCCCGAGCACGGCATTGAGGGCAAGCTCGATATCCCGCTCGTTGACGACGGCACCGACGGTGAAACCGGCATCCCTGTCATCAGTCTGTACGGCGAGACGCGCCGTCCTACAACGGCCATGCTCGCCGGCGTCGACACAATTGTCTTTGACATTCAGGACATCGGCACGCGTTTCTACACCTACATCTCGACCATGGGCGGCGCCATGATCGCCGCGGCCGAACACGATGTGCGTTTCGTCGTCCTTGATCGGCCGAACCCGATCAACGGTATTGATGTCGCCGGTCCTGTGCTCGATGACGGCCTGCAGTCGTTCGTCGGCTTTCACGCGATCCCCATTCGCCACGGCATGACGGTGGGCGAGTTGGCGAAGCTGTTCGAGAGCGAACTCGCGCTCGACCTCGACTTGCGTGTTGTACGCGTTGGCGGTTGGCGGCGCGACGAGTATTTTGACGACACCGGGCTGACCTGGATTAACCCGTCGCCCAATATGCGCAGTCTGCGTGCGGCGTTGCTGTACCCGGGGATTGGCTTGCTCGAAACCACCAACCTGTCCGTCGGTCGCGGCACGGACACGCCTTTCGAATTGCTCGGTGCGCCATGGCTCGATGGCGAGTCGCTCGCAGCGAGTCTGAACGCGTTGCGGCTGGAGGGTGTCTCGTTTACCGCGGCGCAGTTCACTCCTGATGTGAGCACATTCGCTAACGAACGCTGCGAAGGTGTCCGTATCACCATCACGGATCGCGCACGTCTCGAGCCCCTGACGATCGGTTTTAGTATTGCGCGACAATTGCTGCTCGATTATCCCGAGGTCTGGCAGACCGAACGCTACATTCGCCTGCTCGGTAATGCGGCGACTCTCACGGCGCTTCTTGACGGTAAAAGTGTGGACGAAATCAAGGCCGCCTATCAGCACGGGCTCGATGAATTCATCGCGCGTCGCGCCAATTTCCTGCTGTACGACTGAGGCCACTCAGCGCTCCTCCAGAGACTCGAACAGCTTGCGCTTCTGCTCTGCGACCCAGTCGTAGTAGTCACGCAGGGCCAGTGTTGATGCCGCCGTTTCGTCCAGCAACACCGACACTTTTTCGTGCAGCTGCAGCATCGATGCCGGCCACATCGCAGACACCGGGCCCTCGATCGACTGCCGCACCGCTTCCGCCTTGTCGGCGCCGGTCGCCAGCAACACGATGTGGCCTGCATCCATGATCGTGGCGATTCCCATCGTAATCGCCAGTTGCGGTTGCGTCGCCGGGTCTTCGAAGTACTGCTTGTTGGCAGCGATTGTCTCGCGCGTCAGTGTCTTGATGCGCGTGCGTGAACGCAGGCTCGATGTCGGTTCATTGAAACCGATGTGTCCGTTGCGACCTATGCCCAGCACTTGCAGGTCGATACCGCCGCGCGAACGTATCAGCGCTTCGTAAGCCGGCCCTGTCTCAAGCGGATCTGCCCCAGCACCGCACTCGGGGAGAAACGTATTGCTGACGTCAATGTCGATGTGATCGAACAACTCGCGTTGCATGTAGGCGCGATAGCTTTGTGGATCGCCGGGCGGCAGGCCGAGGTACTCGTCCAGGTTGAATGTCGTCACCTCTCGAAACGACAAGCCCGCGTCGCGACAATCGACAACCAGCCGCCGATACATTGCCAGCGGCGTACGCCCCGACGCCAGACCGAAGACAGCGTTCGCTTTGCGTTGCAAGACCTGCCGCAGCAGGACCGCGCCCTCTGCCGCAACCGCATCGCCGTCCTTGAGGATGATGACGTCCATGCTAGGTGTAGGTCTCCATATCGCCTTGCACCCAGCTGCGCACGACGTTGAGGTCATCATCGAGCTCGATCAGGTCCGCGCGGTATCCCTGGCGCACATAGCCAAACATGTCATCAAGGCCCAACACGGTCGCGGGATACGTTGACGCCATGCGCAAGGCTTCGTAGCGATCGGCCGCGCCGAAGCGAACGACATTACGAACTGCGTCGATCATGCCGATGTCGCTCCCGGCCAGCGTGCCGTCCGCCGTCACGCAGCGTCCTCCGCTCGCGTTAATCGTTTTCCCGTGCAGGCTGAAGTGCTCATCGGGCGAACCCACGGTCGGCATCGCGTCAGTGACGAGACACACTTTGCCCGGCGCTTTGGCCCGAAGGGCGATTCGCAGTGTCGCGGGATGAATGTGATGGCCGTCGGCGATGATGCCGAAGTAGCTGTCCGCATCATCCAATGCGGCGCCCACCATGCCGGGTGCGCGACTCGTCAATGGGGTCATCGCATTGAACAAATGGGTGAAGCCCGACAGCCCCGCGGCCAGCGCTTGCCGCGTTTCATCATACGTTGCGGCACTGTGCCCACCGAACACGATCACGCCGGCAGCACGCAA
>JALHUQ010000397.1 GCA_022866645.1 Woeseiaceae bacterium
AAGGATATGACTGAGAACAAGAACCTGCCTTTTGTCCGCCGGCTTTCGTTCGCCATGCAGGGCCTTCGAATATCCTGGAAAGGCGAATCCAGCTTTCGTACGCATGTCATTGTTGCGCTTATGGTCATTGTTGTAACTGCCATTATCCGGCCGGCGCCGATTTGGTGGGCGCTGCTGGCACTCGCAATTTCAATGGTCATCAGCGCGGAGCTTCTTAACACAGCTATTGAACGCCTCGCTGATCACGTGCATCCGCAGTTTGACGAGGAAATTAAGACTGTAAAAGATGTTGCCGCGGCAGCCGTGCTCATCGCATCATTCTCGGCGATTGCTGTGGCGACGGCATTTGTAGCCAGTCTTTTCCTCTAAAAATGCAATGGGCGGAGTTTTGAAGTGAATGTAGGTCGGAAGTGGATCACTCTGTGGCCTTTGGCGTTACTGCTTCTCGCTCCGGCGGCCGAGTCCGCGTCCAGTACGGAAGATGCAGGCGACGTCTTGCTTGTCTTGCTACCCGTTGCCGGATTCGCTACGGCCTTGATAAAGCAAGACCGCGAGGGTCAGATTCAGTTTGCGAAGGCCTTTGCGGCCAATGCCGTCGTAACGCTTGGGCTCAAAACAGCGATCGACAAACAGCGCCCTAATGGCGATTGCTGCGATTCGTTTCCATCCGGCCACACGTCCTTTGCCTTCATGGGAGCAACCTTTATAGAACGGCGCTACGGTCGGAAATACGGCGTTCCAGCTTATGCCGCCGCCACGTTCGTCGCGTATAGCCGGGTCGACTCGGATAAACACTACGTAGAAGACGTCGTGGCTGGCGCCGCGATCGGGTATTTATCCTCGTATTTTTTCACTTCACGCTATCCGAATGTGAGCATTACACCCGTCGCGCAGCGCGATTTCGCGGGGGTCACATTTAGCATGCAGTGGTAGAATCTGGGTCGCGGGCGACAGCCCGGCGCCTCGCCATGGCTTCGATTTCCTGAACTGCTGAAGGACCATCCTTGATCAGCAGATTCCTGATTATGAGTGGCCCGATTATCGGCGGTACCCAGAAACCCGGCTCGAACTCCAATTGGTAGACTACGTTCGTACCGCCATCTTTTTCTGTCGTTAACGACCACTCTGAGCGACTGAAACGGACATTGCTACGCTCGGGTATCGCGGTGGTCACGATGCGGCACGGCGTATCAAGTTCGAGGCGCTCAACTTTCACAACGGTCTTGCAGTAAAACAACACGCAGGCCCCAAGACGCGTGAACACTAATTGCTGACCGTCCTCTGCAGGATCCAGATAGTGACTCTCCTTAATCGTCTTGGAAATACCAGCGAGCTGATCGTAGTCAGTTAGAGTGTCAAACACCTCCTGCAGCGGCGCATCGAAATGGGTCTCCGAGACCAACCAGTAGCGCGCACCATTTTGTTCGATTTCGACGTCGAGAATTTCAGCGCCAAGAGCAATGGTAAGGTGGCAAAAGCTTAACAAGAGTGCTTTGCTGCTTAGCACTATCAGTCGCAGTAGAGGCTTGCGCTGAATCACCGCGTAGTATCCACCTTCCTTGACGTAATGCATTTTCGACAACTTATTTACTCCGACTGGCACTTGACGTTTCGCAGTCGCGATCCCACTGCGGTCGGCCGGCAAACCTTTCCACCAGAAAGTCGATGAATGCCCTTACCCGGTAGGACAAGTGCCGCGTTGGCGGATAGACAGCATACGCGGGAGAAATGGGCCACGAGTAGTCGCACAGGACAGGCACCAGGGTGCCGCGGCGTATCGACTCCGCCGCTATGAACGATGGCTGGATGACCAGACCCATGCCGTGTGCAGCGGCGTTGCACAAAAAGTCACCGCTGCTCGCCGACATCGCAACATTGATCTTGACCGTGCCTTTGTTCCCGTCGCGATCCTTGTAAGCCCACTGATCCGGGTCAGCGAGATTCGAATAGACCAGGCATTGGTGATCCAGCAAGTCTTCCGGCGTTTCGGGCGTTCCGTGGACATTGAGATAGTGTGCTGACGCGCAAACCGCCGTGCGTACGTCAAAAAGTCGGCGTGCGATCAGTGACGAGTCCGACAAGTGACCGATTCTTAGCGCAACGTCGAAGTTGTCTTCGATCAGGTCGATGCGGCGATCGTTGAGATCCAGATCGAAGCGAACCTTGGGATGACGCTTGCTGAAGGTCGCGATAGGGCCGCACATGTGCCTGACGCCGAATGACAACGGCAACGCCAAACGCAAAGTCCCGCGGAGCTCACCGTGTTCTTGCTGGACAGCGGCCTCCGCCTCTTCCAGGTCGGCCAGGATGCGTGCACCGTGTTCGTAAAAACTCCGACCGGTTTCGGTCAGATTCAAGGCGCGGGTCGTACGGCGCAGCAATTGCACACCAAGGCGTACTTCGAGCGCCGAAATTCGCCGGCTGACCGCGGACTTTGCGGCGCCGAGGCGCTCCGCTGCGGCCGTAAAGCTGCCAGCGTCGAC